>JBHPGW010000051.1:0-18919 GCA_042569785.1 Planctomycetota bacterium
TTTTTCGCATGCAACAGCAAATGTTTCCTGGGCAGCATCTTCGGCGAGGTTCCGGTCATCTAGTATAGAATAGGCTATCCATACCATGGTAGGGTAATAACGTTCATAAAGCTCACCAAAACTACTTATTGCATTTCTTACCATCCCGCGATAATTCTTGAGCAAGACAACGATAAGGAGGTCGCCGAGATGGTAAGAAATGCAATAAGTAGTTTGCCAAGGCTGTATCGAGAACTGTTGATTTTGCGGTACTACAATGGCATGAATTACGAACAAATAGGGACATTTTTGGGGCTACAAGCGACATTGCCGTGGACGCACAATGGCGAAGGCGATAAAAACCATAACATGAAACTTTTGCTTTGTTGCAAAGTTTTCGGAACTGCTCAGCAACAGCATCCTTGCTCCATGGCCTCCAGAACCTCGTAACAAAAACATGGCCATAATCACTGTGATGAATTTTCCTTTTGGCCATTCTGATAATTAGCGTAGCTCTTTGTTGTCGGATTTCATCTAATAATTCTTTTGTTTCCGGCCAAAGCAAATAAGTCTGGCATACCCCAGTTTTGCTTCTTGGCAAAGTAATTCGTTCTTCCTCAATGTCATCCCAGGTTAAGTCCTGAAGATCCTTTGGCCCAAAACCACAATTCAGAGCCAACATGATCATCGTTTTTAGCTTCAAATCAGCGTTCTCTATCAATTTATGTATATCGTCCAATGTGTATAGTGGTTTTTCATTCGAACCGGTTTGAGGAATTCGCTCATTTTTTATTCGCCTTAGCTTTGGAGCTTTTTCAATAAGGTCGGTATCTTCTGCGAAAGTAAACATTGCCCGTACCGCCGAAAGATAGTGATTAATCGATTCAGGGGAGTATTCACGCTCCTTTAAAGAAAGCTTCCAACTGGCAAACTTTTCGACCGTAAGATTAGCTACCTTCAACCTGGGATGGTCTTTTATAAACCGACCAAGCCAATCCTTATAGCATTTCAGCGTTGCCTTAGGATTTCGCCAATTTGCCTGTTGTGCTGCTATAAAACGATTGGCCAACTCTTTTATAGTGATTTCAACTGGCGGTGTAAGTTCTTGCTGGACCGGCTCAAACCCCAGTCCCATCCTGTGGTACTTTTTGATGGCCTTCTCTTTGTCAGCCCCCAGATAGATTCTTTTTCCACTCCGCGTCACATAATACTGTTTTGTGTGTTTGTGGAATGAAACCGGATTTGATGCTGGTCTACTTCTCGACATTGTACTACCTCCAAAATAAGTTCAAAAGTGTAGTCATAAGTGTAGCATAGTATTTGTCGAGGTGGATGACATCGGAATGTTTTATCCCAAACCCTTTGATTATAAGGGTTTGGGAAATGGGCGGTATTGGACTTGAACCAACGACCTCCTGCGTGTCGAGCAGGCGCTCTAGCCGACTGAGCTAACCGCCCCGTTAGCACAGTCAGCCATAATACCGGCTAAAAAATAAAAATCAAGCATTTTTATCAAATCTATCCGATAAAAAATTTCTCACTCAAAACACCGCACTTATGATCAATCCAGATTCTTTCTGATAACCACAGCCCCGCAAACTTTACGCTCAACATCGCCGATTTGGACTGTAAGTGATATCTGAACATTTTTCACATAGGTAACGCTGTCTTCTGTTTCGGTTGCTTTTACAAAGTTCATCGCCGAAACATTATCACAAAGGATGTAATTACTATCAGTCAAGTCATCGTTTGTAACAAAATAGAGTTTATCGTCCGAACTGTCATACCGGTAAGTCACATCCTCATTATCCGCGGTAATCAGCGTACACTCATTTGCCGGCAAATTTGGATCCACCGCATTTGCCGTACGAAGCTGGTTTGTTATTCGAAACATCGCTTGCCGAGCACTGTTCATCGACTGAAAAATATTCTCGTTTTCACGATAATTGATCGCCGACGCATTAAAGGCCGTCGCGATCGCGGTAAGTAATATCGCCATCACCGCAAAACTCAGCAGAACTTCGACAAGAGTAAAACCATTTTTACTTTTCGCATTAAACATTTTTTCACCTCAAACAACGAGATACGAAATACGACCCTATCAATACTGAGCACGAATCCAACTGGCAGAACTGATCTCTCTGGAATTCAAAGAGACAGCTACACTTACCCTGATAAAGCTGCTGCCGCCGTCACCAACAACCTGCTCAAAATCCGAATCACTGACATTTTCAACTATAACAGACTGACTAAACGCCGCAAAGTCATTTAGAGAATTGCCAAGTGCATCGATCGGAGGCGAATAATCAGCATCGTCAAAACCAGACAAACCACTGTAGTCCGTCATAATTACACGTTCTCGTATTTGCTCAAGGAGAAACTCAGCCGTCGACAATTCGACACTGACACCATTGACTTTTGTATACGACATGTTCGCTCCAAGCAGTGCGACGATCGCGATACCAACAAAAATTGTCGCTATCAGCACTTCGACAAGAGTAAAACCGCACCCCGAGCACAAGTTAATTTTTTTTGATTTTCGCATTTTTTTTTATCCCGAAACCGCACTGGACATCTTAAATATAGGCAGAAGGATACTCATTGCGATAAAGCCCACAAGAACACCCATCAAAACTATCATTATTGGCTCGATCATTGAGACCGTTGTTTTGATGATCGTTTTAAGCATTCTATCGTAATACTCAGAAATATCGCTCAAAACTTCTGCCATCGAACCTGAGTCTTCACCACTTTTTATCATCTGAACAACCTGCCCAGGCATCAGATCATACTGACTCAGACTCGATGCTATCTTTTTACCTTCACGAACATCATCATAAACACCAAGCCACATCCTTTTATAAAGTGCGTTACCTGATATCTGAGCTGTTATCGATATAGTATTCAATATCGGAACACCAGCACCGATAAGAACACCCATCGTATGCAGGCTTCTGGTGATATACAGACTTCGGCAAACCTTTTTAATAAGCGGCAAAACAAGCTTGGTCTTATCCCACCACAGAGAACCTGTCTCGGACCGGATGAAATACAAAAATCCACCAAGAAAACTGCCAACCAAAGGCACAAGAACATACCAGTAGCCACGCATAATTGCGCTCATCGCCAATAAGGCTTTCGTTGAAACAGGCAAAAGATGTTCCTTGCCCTCAAAAATAGTCGTAAATTTCGGCAAAATAACACATATCATAAAAATTGTCACCGATATCGCCATAAACGCTATGATAGCCGGATAGACCATCGCACCTTTGATCTGGGAACGAGTCTGAGCCTCGGAATCAAGGTATCCTGACAGCTTTTGCAGCATTGAACTAAGCGAACCGGATATCTCCGCCGCCGCCACCATATTCACATAAAGATGGCTGAAAACGTCAGGGTACTCGGCAAGAGCCTGAGAGAAACTGTGACCGCTCTCGATCTTTTCTTTAATATCGTTAAGGATCACCTTGAACTTTTCGTTCGTTTGCTGTCCAGCTATCGACTCGATCGTCTCCTGCAAACTAATGCCTGCTCGGATCATAACCGAGACCTGGTTCGTAAAGTTGAGAATATCTTTTCGGCCCGGACCAAATTCAACCCTGAAATTCCTTATTTTTTCCCAGGTACTTTCACCGGCCCCTGCCGAAGAACTCTGAACCCTTTTCGGACTATGCAACTGCTTTTGATCTGACGATTCGACGCTGCCATCATCAGCCATAACAGCAGCTATATCATTACTTTTTTGCGATGTTTCAATCATAATCCAACACCAAAAACCTCTCTGCTTACTACTTATGCACTGCACGTAACTGCCTCACTAAGCAGCTTATCCATCTTCGTCGGATTATTCGAACGTAAAACAGCTTCTTCTCTGTCTATAAAACCACCCTCGTACATCTCAGCAATACTGTGGTCCATATTCTGCATACCAATTTTGCGGGAGGTCTCGATTATATTCGGTATCTCAAAGATACGATTCTCTCGAATACAGTTTCTAACCGCCGACGTACACAGCAGAATCTCAGTACAAGGCACCATTCCAACAACATCTACACGTTTAAACAGTGTCTGCGATACAACCGCCTGCAGCGTATTAGCAAGCATCGTCCTGATCTGATTTTGCTGACCAGCAGGGTAAATATCTATTATTCGCTCTATCGTCTGAGGAGCGTTGATCGTGTGAAGCGTACTGAAAACAAGGTGACCGGTTTCCGCTGCCGTAACCGTCGAGCTGGTCGTTTCAAGGTCACGCATTTCTCCGACCATAATAACATCAGGATCCTGACGAAGAACATGTTTCAAGCCGGATGCGAAGTCAGGACAGTCACTACCGACCTCACGCTGCTCTATCATACTCTGATCGTTTTCCATCGCGTATTCGATCGGATCTTCAAGTGTAATTATATGTTTTCTATACTTGGAATTTATCACCCCTACCATCGCCGCAAGAGTCGTACTTTTGCCGGCACCGGTATGCCCGGTAACCAGAACCAACCCCTTGGGAAGGTCTGTCAACTCTTCGACTATCGACGGCAAAGATAAATCCCCTAATGAAGGGATCTGATTCGGAATAACTCGAAAAGCGATCGCGATCGTATCTCGCTGATAATGAGCGTTAACACGAAAACGATGACCATCTTCAAGTGTGGTCGAAAAATCAATATCACGATTTTTCTCAAAAGTCTTAAATTTTTCATCGCCGACCATAGAAATAACCATACACCTGGAATCTTCATCACTTACTACTCCGAATTCATCCAGTTCTATCAGTTCCGTATTCTTACGCAATACCGGCGACATACCGACATTAATATGAATATCGCTTATACCTCTTTTTATCGCCTCTGCTAATATAACTTTAACATCTATCATTTTAGTCTCTCCATATTCTTACACACCACTACCATTACCGCCAACGCCCACGTATCATTCTTCATTACCGTCATGCATTTGCGTCACGCGTACAACCTCTTCTATTGTCGTCAGCCCCTGCCTTACTTTTTTTATTCCATCGTCAAACAAACTGCTCCCTCCGCTCTCACGGAAAAGACGCTGCATATTGCTCGCCGACGGATCTTTACCGATAACATTCTTGAATCGCTCATCGACTATCAGCAATTCATAAATACCCAAACGACCGATATAACCCGAACCTCTGCAGTTATCACAACCTGCGCCGTGAAAAAGCTCGCCAGATTTAATACCTGTTTTTGAGATATACTTCTTAACGGTATCAGTTACCGCATAATTCTCTTTACATTTAGGACAGATCTTCCTTACCAGACGCTGAGCAAGAATACCATTCAAAGATGCAGCTATCAAATAAGCGTCAACGCCGATATCTACCAACCGAGTAATAGAACTGGCCGCATCATTGGTATGCAGTGTCGAGAGAACAAGATGCCCCGTCAATGCCGCCTGCACCGAGATACGTGCCGTTTCGCCATCACGTATCTCACCGATCATTATAATATCAGGGTCCTGACGAAGAAGACTGCGCAATGCCGATGCGAATGTAAGGCCGATCCGCTCATTAGCCTGAACCTGATTACAAAAACCAAGTTCATACTCCACCGGATCCTCTACAGTTGATACGTTGAACTTTTCATTATCCATCTGACCAAGAGCAGTATAAAGAGTCGTACTCTTACCTGAACCCGTAGGACCGGTCACAAGCAAAATTCCATGAGGTTCTTTTATCTGCTCGCCAAATGCTTCCATCACTTCAGGCTCCATACCCAATTCATCCAGACCGCGAACGATCGACTGACTATCAAGAACACGGATAACAACCTTCTCGCCGCGATTCGTCGGCAGGATCGAAACTCGAAGATCGACACCCCTGCCGCCCACTATTACAGATATCTTACCATCCTGAGGAAGACGCCTCTCTGATATATCAAGATTCGCCATGATCTTAATCCTCGAAACGATCGCAGGATGCATCTTTAAAGGCGAACGTTTCATTTCAAACAGAACTCCGTCTATGCGATACCTTATTCGCGTAAACTTCTTTTTCGGTTCCATATGGATGTCACTGGCACCTTCATGGATCGCGTTACTTATCAGAAAATTTACAAACTTAATTACAGGCGATTGCCCTGCCATCTCTTCAAGGTCTTCACCATCATCCTCAATCTCCTGAACAACCTCAACGTCTATCATATCGTTAATAATATCATCAATATCGCCGTCGTCTGTGTGATCACTCAATGATTCACAAACCTCCGTTATCTCCTCCGAAGGACATACCACAAGCCTGACATTCATACCTGCCTGATTTTTTAGCCTATCCAACGATTCCACATTACCCAAATCGCAGGTCGCGATAACAAGACAGTCTCCTTCTATTCGCAAAGGACACAAAAAATCATTTTCTATAACACCAATATCAAGCTTCTCAAACGCTTCTTTATCCACACTTTGAGAGTTTATATGTTCAAACTCAAGACCATGGATCTTAGCCCTGGCCTCAAGAATATCGTCAGCACCAACTATCCTCTCCTTGAGCAGCAGCATCACCGTGTTATCACTGCCGCTGTTACTGGCCCCGGCAAGCTTGCCAAGCAAAGACTCGTGCTGATTCGCTGTCAGCTTACCCATTTCGAGCAATGCGTCTGCAATTTCACTCTCGCCAAGCTCATCAATCTGCTCGGGCCCAGGCGATTCGGCTCCCTTAGCCGGAACATACAAATCGCTAAGACCTGCTATCGGATCAGCCTTCTCTGTTCCCTGTTCACCATTGTTAGGGTCATAAATGCTCAGATCAATACCTATTTCTGAACCCTGATCCTCACAATCCTGTACACTTATACCCTCGGGCTCAGGGACACTTTCGTTTTGTTTATTGGGCTGCTTCATTTCGATAATTTCAACACAAATTCCTCCGACTCAGACATTTCAAATCCGCCAGCATCATAACCCTGGCTCCACTCAAGCTTAACAAAACCATCACTGATCTGCTTGACTCTAAAGCCATCTATCATATCACCCTCATAAAGGATCTTGTCACCGATTATACAGCAGTAACTCGAATCTTTAGTCGCCAGAATACTCAAAAGACGCAGCTTATTCGCACGCTGCCGCAAGCTCCGTAGTTCCATTGCTCCAAAACCCGTATCGCTTTTCTGGGTTTCAATATCCGCTTCGATAACGCCCCATTGCTTATCGATGTTAAACGGGTTTTTAACAAGTTCACCAACACCTATCTGCTGCACATCACTAAATTCATAAAACTTCTTAACGATCCGTTCCATACCCTCGAACATCTCAGACTTAACACCCGTCAGCTTGGCAATAGCGATCTCGATCTGAGTATCTTCACTCATAACCGCTGCTCCTGCCGACTGAGGCGATGACTTTTTTATCATAAACAAAAGACTCAAAAGCCCTGCCGCAAAAACTATTATTACAAGGATCGTCGTCTTACGAACATTCTTACCGCCGGTCGCCCTAAGGCATTCAACTTCCTGACCCTGCTCAACGTCATCTGAACTATCATCACCGCCGCCATGGCTGAGTATATTTTTCAAACGGCTATTTGCCGATTTGTCTTCATTCTGTTCAGTTGAAAACGACATTATCAATTCCCCTGTTACTTATACTTTGCAAACCAAATAAACTATGAACATCAGGAAAACTCATCCTGAAAAAAAATACTAACTATAAAATTAGCCTTAACGCCCCCTTCGCTCTTCGGAAGCTTATTAAGCTTAAGCTCACGTATCTTCATAATACGATCAAGCCTCTCAACATCTAAAAGAAACGCGTAAAACGATTTAAAATCACCCGTCAGTTCCATCTTGATCGGCTGCTCAATATAACCGTTATTATTTTTCCTCTTAAGCGTTTTTATTGTCTTAGGCTCCAGGCCGCACTTTTGAACGATCAAGGTCACCTGTTCGAGCATCTTATGTACCTCACTCTTAGGAGGAAGCTTACTCTCGAAAAATTCCACTGCCTTTTTCAGATCTTCAAGTTGCTTACTAAGACCGCTGGCCATCATCGTCGTCTGCTCAAATTTATTCAACTTAGCCAGTTTGATCTCGATCTTACCGCAACGCTCACGCATATCCTCATTCGCAGGCTTGACCATAAAACGATAAGCAAGCAACGAAACGCAAACCAAAACAACAAAAAATACTAATTTTCGCATATTAGACGTCATAACCTAATTCCCAAAAAACAAAAACCAACCACAATTTCGATTTTTATATTTACTTTCAATCTCGCCTGGCTATCATCCCAACATCTTCAGCACTAAGATGAACATCACCTGCCAGCTTAGTTGTCAGCTTAAACTGCCTATATGCCGTCTTATCTATTTTCTTCTCTTTTGATTCAATCAAAGCAACCGTTTCAAGCAGAGCAGAGCCGCTCAAATGACCGATATAAGATGCAACGTGAAGATCGCTCGGTGCGATACCTTCGATACTGATATGCGTCTCCAGCAATTTCTCACCAGAACCTCCGGACAATGCTCCGCCTTTGCCTGCCTGCGATTTTTTATAATTACTCGTCTTCTTAGCTCCACCCTTGGTCTTCTTAGGCTCCTTTTGAACTATCTCAAGTTTAAGAAGTGACACTCCAGTCGGAAGATCGTTCGTCAAAAGTGCCAACAACACACTGCGAGGAACAGGCTCAAGAAGCTCTGCCGTCGTCAACGCCGTCTTCATCATCGACTTACGCCTGCTCTGCAGATCCTCGAATTGCTTTATTTCTTTTTGCGCCTTGGCGATTTTCTCATTCACTAATTTTTCCTGAGTTTCAAGCGACATCTGACGAGCCTTGATAGCCAAAAAACTACCGCCAAATAATACCATCACAACAACAAACAACACAAGATACATCAGGTTCGTCTTGTGCGACTCGCTGTTCTCAACATAATCATCAGGCACAAAATTCATATTAACCATTTTTTATCTTCTCCATGACCGGACAGGCTCAAACCAAAAGCTGTAGCCCATCCAAAATCTTCTACCCTTACTACGCCTGACTCAATATCCTCTATACTCCTGTCAAGCATCCCGGCATCACTGTCAGCAACTTCAACAGCACCGAAGCAATCGCCTATCTGAGCTGGCATCTCCAACTGCCTGGCTATCGCCATATAACTTTCCCTGCTAACTGCCCTGCCGGAAAAAAATATCAAACGCTCTATTTGCGCATTCTTATACATCCTGCCGAAATCCCGGCGAGCGACCATAACCTCATGCGTCAATCCACCCAGCGAGACATCATCAGCTCCTGATCCCAAATTGCACGCACCTATCGGTATCAAACGCCCAAACAATAGTTCACCATGTTTACAGATCACCACCTTGGTAAATTCAGCTCCTATATCAACCAGCATCACTATCGAGTCAATATCACTTTTGCGCCTGCCGAAAAAGTTCTTATATGCCTCTATCAACGCCATTGGCCAAACACAAATTGACTTAAGACGCAAATGAGCCTCTTCATATATCGCCAAATAACTGTCGATCCTTTTGCGTTCTAACGCCATTACAACAACATTATCCTCATCACAACGCACACACCTTATCATAGCCTCTTCAAAGCCATATCCCAGCTTTGCGCCTATCTTGGAAAATACCGCCTCTTCAAGGCTGGTCTCTACGTTATCGGACACTTTCACCGTACTTACAAAAACCTCATTCGCAGGCAATGAGCCGACAACTTCCTTGCCGGCAAACCCATCGCCGGCTATCAAATTCTTTATGGTCTCTATCGCCCACCTCTGCCACTGACCGCTACCGTACTCAACATCGACAGGCCTGGCCTCACTGCCAAGCCCGACTAAACGAAGGCCATTATCCCTGCTGTCTCCGCTTAACTGAAGCAGGCGCAGACGGTCACCATCCATATCGATACCGACAGGATACAACCGCCTGTTCAAGCTGTTGATCTTCTCTAATAAACGCATAAAATCTTTAACACTCTCTTCTTACACCCAAAAACCTCTTTTTACACACTTACAACCTTAATAAAATTATAGCTAATAAATCCCACACCTGCCAAAGTACTCTGGATATAAAACTCCCCTTTCAACAAACCTAACAGCCGATCCAAACAAGCTCCCATAAAACCACCACCAGCAACACTCTTAGCCAACCCCATTTCCGAAAATAACGACTACAGCGATTATGACCGCCAAAAAATATTTCAACAATTAACAAAAAAAAACGCCACAGAGCCCACTAAGAAACCTGGAGCAATGTAGCGGCAACCAATTTTTTAAAGGCTTTTTTTTCACGGGGAGAGAGCCAAAAGCGAACGCGGCAGTCTCAATTTTATGACTGTTTAAGATTGCTTCGCGTCTAAAAACCTGGCGACGTCACAGTTTCGGTGAGTCACGCATTTGAGCAACACACCTTTACGCTCCGGGCTCTGTTTTGTGGTTTTTATTTATTTGCTTCGAGTTGTTTGATTTTTTCTTTGAGGCTTTTTATTTGGTTCTTTAGGCCTTGTTTTTCTGTGTCTGCGGTCATTAAGAGCATTTTCATTAGTTCTTCACCTTCTCGCTGCTTTTGCGATCTCAAAGAGTTGTATTTCTGTTGACATTTTTCGAGCAAGTCCTTTTGCATTTGTAATTGGGCCTGTAACTCTTTTATCTGGATGTCACGGCCCTGGAGCTGTTCCTTGAGGTTCATATTTTCGTTGGCGATGAGCCTGGTCTTTTTGGATGTAGTCAGTTGCCGCTCTTCTTCACAGCCGACAATTGAGAGAATGAAAAGAATGGTGACAGTAAGAATGATCGCAGGTTTGGTTGTGTTTTTCATATTCGTATCCTTTCAAAGAAAATGTAAAAGCCTAAATTATGGCATCAAGTTTAACTTATTTGAACAGGACATCAAGTTTTTCTTTTTTTGCAGGTTCTATTTTATCGGGGGCGGTCCAGACAGCTAATTCCAGAGATTTCCTGCAATGACAATCGTTGCAAATCAATTCGTGGTCGCTTTGCAGGACAGCGGTAATGAGTTTTAGGCAGTTAGCGGTAGCGTGCTGGAGGTTACCAATTATCTCTTTTAGCAGGGTTTGCTTATCTTTCGATTGGCCGGGCGGTTTCCAGCAGTCATAATCGCTTGCCAGGGCGACCAACGCATAGCATATCTGGGCCTCTCTTGCCAGTTTTGCTTCTGGCATCGCGGTCATGCCGATCAGGTCGGCTCCCCAGTTACGGTGCATCAGCGATTCCGCTCTGGTAGAAAACTGCGGCCCCTCCATGCAGACGTATGTCCCTGCAGGATGGGTGTTGGTCTCGATCTCACCGGCAGTTTCGATAAGTTTTTTCCCAAGTCTGCCGCAGGTCGGATTAGCCAATTCGCAATGCACCGCACCATAATCGTCGAAGAAGCTGGTTTGTCTTTTGAATGTTTTGTCGATGAACTGATCGACGATGACCAGATCACCGGGCGCGATTTTTTCCTGTAACGACCCGACAGCACCCGAAGCAATGATCGCACGTGCGCCGAGCTGTTTCAATGCGAAGATATTAGCGGCGTATGGCACCTTACTGGGAGGTAAAGTGTGGCCCAGGCCGTGACGATTGAGAAAAGCGATCTGCCGGCCGGCGATATCACCGACTATAACCGGTGCGCTCGTCTTACCGAAAGGCGTCTCGATGTCGTGGGTTTGAGAGTTTTCTATTTGTTCGCCTAATGCATCAGCTAACCCTGATCCGCCTATGATCGCGAGCAATTCGTTTGCCATTTTTTTCTCCTGAATTTAATTGCGCAATATCATAGTTGTTTTTGGCTTTGTTTGCAAGGGGTCTTGATATAAAATCCCCTTGTAATCGTCAACGCAGCGGTTATACTTTGGTGGATATGTTTTTTAGCGGTAAGAGAATAATTTAGAGGAGTCTAAACTATGAAAAAATCTGTACTGATAATTGTTTTACTCGTAGTGGCGGCAGTTGTTTTCGTTGCGATAGGTATCGCAAATAAAGGCAAAGACGCCGGCAAGCGTCAGATAGCGGTTATTCCCAAGGGCACGACTCACGTTTTCTGGCAGTCGATTCACAGGGGCGCTGAAAAGGCCGGCGAAGAAGCTGGCGTCGAGATTTTCTGGAACGGGCCCGAACGCGAAGGTGACAGGGATAAGCAGATACAGATCATTGAGGATTTTATCGTCCGCAAGGTTTCCGGCGTAGTACTTGCTCCCCTGGATGATGTGGCGATAGCGCCTTCGGTGGAAAAACTTTTCAAAAAAAACATACCCTGCGTGATCATCGATTCGGGTATCAATACGGATAATTACGTTTCGTTCGTGGCGACGGATAATTATAAAGGCGGGGTGATCGCTGGGCAGCGAATGGGAAAAATTCTCGGCGGTAAAGGCAGGATCATTGTTATGAAATATTCGCCGGGTTCAGCCTCGACTACAAAGCGTGAAAATGGATTTATCGAAACTATCGGCAAAGAGTTCCCCGGCATTAAGATCGTCGATACCAAGTACGGAATGGATACTCCCGAAACCGCGCTTCAGGCGGCTGAGGATCTGCTGACCAAGAATACCGAGCTTGACGGTTTATTCGCTTGTAATGAGTCGACCTCGGTCGGGGCGATTCAGGCACTGAAAAGCCAGGGCAGAGCGGGCAAGATCAAGATGGTCGGTTTTGATTCGAGCCAGTTGCTTATCGATGGGCTAAAAGCAGGGATCATCGATTCACTCGTAGTACAGAATCCGTATAAGATGGGCTACGAAGGAGTCAAGGCGGTAGTAGCCAAACTCGACGGCAAAGAGGTCAAGAAACATATCGATACAGGCGTTGCGCTTGTCACGTTAGAAAACTTTGAGACACCGGAAATTCAGTCGCTGGTAAAGTAATTATGGTTATCCAGAGCGAATCAGGCGGTAATTCTGTTATGTTGCGGATGGAGGCGATATGCAAACGCTTTGGAGCGGTCCAGGCTCTTTGCGATGTTGGCTTTACGCTTGACAAAGGAACGGTTCACGCGATTGTCGGCGAAAACGGGGCGGGTAAATCAACACTTATGAAAATCCTCGCAGGCGTCTACAAAAGCGATGATGGGACTATCGAGATCGAAGGCACAAAACAGAAGTTTGAAACCCCGCGCGATGCACTGGCAGCTGGAATCTCGATGATCTATCAGGACCTTGATCTGGCTGAAGATCTGACAGTTGCCGAAAATGTTTTTCTTGGGTGTGAGCCGCCAGGCAGGTTGGGCTTTACCGTCGATCATAAAGCGATGGTTAAGCAGACCAGGAAACTGGCTGAGAGTTTCGGATTTGAGATAGATGCAGCCGCGGAAGTTTCGCAGCTTTCGACTGGTGACTGCCAGGTCGCCGAGATATTAAAGGCGATCGCTCGCAGGGCATCGATCATCGTTATGGATGAGCCAACGTCTTCGCTTAGTGAAACAGAGGCTGAAAGACTTTTTAAGATCGTGCGGACTCTGCGCGATAAAGGTATCAGCGTTATTTATATTTCGCATCGGCTCGAAGAGATCCTCGATCTCGCTGACGAGGTGACGGTTTTGCGTGACGGCAAAGTTGTACACTCAGAACACGTAAGAAAACTCGATATACCGCAGATCGTCAGGCACATGGTGGGCAGGGAACTAACAGAATTTTTCCCGGCTCGTGACGTTAAAGCCGGCGAGAAAAGACTGGAGGTTAAAGGTCTCTCGGTCGGTGACAAAATAAAAGATATTAGTTTTGATATCCGAGCTGGTGAAATACTCGGCATGGCAGGACTCGTCGGAGCAGGGCGAACCGAAGTTGCAAGAGCGATCTTTGGCCTGGAAAAGAAAGACAGCGGCACGGTTTCTCTTGATGGTAAACAGTTGGCGATCAAAGGCCCTGCCGATGCTATAAAAAGCGGGATCGCCTTTTTAACAGAGGACCGTAAACGTACCGGCTTGTGCCTTTCACTGCCTTGCGGCTGGAATATAACGTTAGCAAGCCTCGAACGGATAGGGATGAAGAATTTTATTCGGCCTGCTAAAGAGGAAAGGATCGCCAGTGAATTCGCTGACAAACTTTCGGTAAAATGGTCCGGGCCGAAATCCCCTGCTGAGTCACTCTCAGGCGGCAATCAGCAGAAACTTCTGATAGCACGATGGCTGCTGGCGGAATCGAATTTCCTGATCTTCGATGAGCCGACACGAGGCATTGACGTCGGTGCTAAAAAGGAGATATATTCACTGCTCAACGAACTGGCGGCTAAAGGTAAAGCGATACTCTTTATTTCATCGGAATTGCCGGAACTTTTGGGCGTGACAGACAGGATCGTCGTTATGCGTCGAGGCCGGGCGGTGGCAGATCTGGTAACAAGCGAAACTACGCAGGAACAAATAATGCACTTAGCCGCAGTGGAGGAAGATCAATGAACAAATTAGTCAGACAGTTACTGCCCTTCGGGTCGCTGGTATTTATAATCTGCGCACTAAGCGCGTTAAGGCCAGATACGTTTCTAACACTCGATAACTTTCTAAACGTCCTTCGGCGTTCGAGCGTTTACGGCATCATAGCGGTCGGCATGACGTTTGTGATCATATCAGCAGGGATCGACCTTTCCGTCGGCTCGATGATCGCGCTTTCTGGGATGGTCGGAGCAGCGGTTATGGCCGGCATAGGCGGGAGCGACCCGCAGGGATCCGCGATGTGTATCGGCAGTATCGTCGGAGTAATCGTTGGCGCGATGTGCGGGCTCTTGAATGGGGTACTGATAACCAAGCTCAAGCTTCAGCCATTTATCGTTACGCTCGGGACGATGAGTTTTTTCCGTGGCGTCGCGTTAGTAATGAAAGACGGCCAGCCGGTAAATGTCCCTTCGTATAAATATCTCGGCGAAGGGACGGTAGCAGGCGTTCCGGTTTCGATAGTTATTTTCGTAGCTGTTATCCTGATTGCGTTTTTTATTCTGCGTTACACACGTCTTGGCAGGTATACTTACGCCATCGGCTCGAACCGTGAGGCCGCGTTCCATGCAGGCGTTAATGTCGATCGAAATCTTATCTGCATATATACTTTTACAGGCCTGATGGTCGGGATAGCGGCGATGATCGCTACCAGCAGAACGGTATCGGCGCAGCCGACAGCAGGATTAGGCGCAGAACTCGATATAATCGCAGCGGTCGTAATAGGCGGAGCGAGCCTGGCAGGCGGTCGGGGAACCATCATCGGCACCATAATAGGCACACTGTTGATAAGCTTTTTGCGTAACGGCTGCACACTGTTAGGAATCTCGACCAACGCTCAGCTAATAGTAATAGGAATGATAATAGTCGCAGCTGTATCGATCGACAGAGCCGCGAGAGCTAAGACCAGCGAACCGGGCTAATCAATGCTAATGTTATCTATGAGTATGGTACCATTCAAAACAGCGAAATAGACGGGGCCAACAGCATCAGTGTGCAGCATAGTAAGCGTGTTACTCCAGTCGTTAAATACTCCGCCGGTGGGAGCAAAACGTGCACGCATCGTCGTACTGACATAGTTAAACTCTATCTCGAACGTGTACCATTTATCTATATAGTCGTTGGGGTCGGTAGGTTTGCCGGGAAGCTCTTCGGTGAGCATAGTAAAGCTCGAGTCTTTAGTTACTATTTCCATTCTTACAAAACTGCCACCGCCATAGTCATTTCTCCCAAACTCCAGCCACTGCTCACCGTTGCCCGAGCTACCCCAATACGGGTAAAGCCGCGCCTGCCCGGCCTCCATTGATAGCTGCCTGTGTAACTTAGAATCTCGGGGTTCACCAGGTCGATGAAGTCTGGATGATAATTTATTCCCCCGCTTAGATTAACCATGGCTGGATGAGTTGGGTCCACCTGGTGCAGTGCCGCTACAGTTTCTGGTATACCGGTATACGGGGCCGAAGGTTCATCAACAATATGATATCCCCAGACAGCCGAGTCAAAAGCCAGATCTGCCGCTATTGCCGGATTAGAGGGCATCACCATCAGCTTCATACCATTATCACGGGTTATCTCAAGCAGACTAATGCCCCACATGACGGTATTAAAGCTATCTGCGGCCATTGCCTGGATCAGTGTTGCCGGACTTGGATGCGATACCGAAGAGGGCCAGCCGAGCATGATCATAAACTCTGACATCTCCCAATCATCAGCAACAACAAAGTCCCACACATCACCCTTCCAAACATCAAAGCCGTTAATCTCATCGATCCGCCAATAATAAGTTATCTCATATTCATCGAGCACGCCCGGATCGAAGCTGTTAGTATCATGGTTGCCCATAAAGACTGCGGCGTCTCTGCGTTTCTTCCAGTTATCAGCTTGTATACTGTAGTCAACAGAATCGATTCTGCCGTCACCATTTAAGTCGCCATATCGCGGCAAGGACCCAAGCGTCAGTATATCAGCAGCAGAAAGAACATTGTTATAAATACGTACATCGTCAATGCTGCCAATGATTCCATTTTGCCCACCAGCTTCTGCGCCTATAGCTAATGGCTCGGTATTAGTATTTACAGTTGTTGTAGATAAAGTTCCAGTGTTCGCCTGCGAGCCATCTGTATAAACAGTCATACTGCCATTAGAAAATGTCGCAGCGATATGTGCCCACTGGCCAAAGTTCATCGGTGCAAATACCAGAGCCGGAGCGGTATCAGTATTGTCCCTTAAAATGAAAATACAATTGCTTGAGCCGTCGGAACTGATACTATATGCACCACCAGCTTGAGTTGGGATCACATCGCCCTTGCAAAGGATTGTTACCCCACCTTCGGCTTTAATCCATAACGCGATCGTAAAATTATTGGTCAGATCCAGACTACTGTCGCTGCCGCAGTCAATATAGTCGTCACCATCGAGATCCAAACCACCGGCAACAATACCATTTATCCATACCGGATCACCCTGAACTGTTCCATCGATACCGCCGATAGAATCGTTAGCGTCGCCGTCAAGAGCCCAGCGACTTACAAGGCCTGGAAAGTTACTGTCGGTAAGCCAATGATCGGCAATGATTTTTACATCAGCAAAATCTATCCACTGTCCATCGGCTAAATTACCCACAAGGCCGGTATTATTAACATCATCAAAATCGGTACCGAAGTACACATTATGCGAACCTGCCTGCGTTCCGGCGGTCCAGGTGAGATTTGTGTTTACATCGGTTATTATTTGGCCAGGGGTTGGACTCGGGTTAGATGCTGTCAGCCCAGCCACCGCCGGCAAAGCCAGCATAAACACCCATAAAACAATTACAATGTTCCACTTTTTTCCCATCACTTACTCTCCAGCCGGTGGTGCCGGCGGCAAATCTGAGAGTTCCAAAAACGTGCCGCGAATCCAGGGCACACCCATGTTATGGTAAGGAGGCGGTTTACTTGCGTCAGCTGTATCGTCTGTGTAATGGACGACAAAAATTCGCCCGTCATCTAACTGTATCCAGCCCGAATAACCCTGTTCGTGGCCGCTGACACTGGCGTCGATCTCTATGATGTGATCCATCTGGTGCGTATCGGGAAAGCCATCACGCGAAGCTACCCATGAATATTCCCGATGGCCGGTAGTCGGATCATCGAGTATTTCTTCTACCCGCTTCCAGATACTATAGCCTGTGGTATCAGGTGAAATATGACGCAGATATACGTCCGGCATCGAATTCATAACATCGGTATCGGTAGTCCCGGATCCCCACTGCTCATTGCCAAAGTCCATCGAATAATAGCTCATAACAGTACTTATGCCGGAAATCAGCCCTCTAAGCCGATCATCTCCATAATCACCGTCAAATTCTAATGCCCCGTCAACATAAAGCCGCATTCGTCCGACCTGGCTTATAATACGATAAGTATGGAAAACACCCGGCGCGACATCGACACGGACAGATGCATTGTGCGCCATTTCAACATGATCGGGGAATATCCGAAGCTTACCGGTAAAAGGCACCGTAAGCGTAGCGGCGTAACCGTCGTTACGCAAAACTTTAACCTCGGCAGTGACATCGACGGTACTGTCAGGCGTGTCCGGCGGACGCATATGATACATCGTAAACTGGCCGCGACGACCGTCATTATCAATGTGCAAAGCACCGTCTTTCATTGCGACAGAGTAACGGTCATTGAAGTGACCGCCAGCCGGCTGCATAATATTAGGATCATCCGGATCACCAACCCAGGCGCGCAAAGCCGCCCTGCCGACACCCGAACGAAACGTCGTCATCACTCGACCGTCACTTAACAGCTTCGTGCAGGTTCGACCAGTGATCGGGAACGGCAGTTCCTGCCATGTCCAGGTGTTGCCATTGTCGGATGAAAACGCCTTTACTCCCGGCATCGCGTCAGATCTCCATTCGCGGGCAAAAGTCATTATCCTGCCGTCGGGCAAGCCCACAATATCAGCCTCACTCAAATTATGCGGCGGCTGAATCAAGAGTTGCGTGACAAACTGCCAGGTAAACCCGCGATCAGGAGAACGGAAAAACTTCAGACGTTCATCAAAGCCGCTTCCATACTCTGAGCCTACTATCAGCCATGAGCCGTCATTAGCCTCATAAACATGCCCCGGCACCATACACCAACTCTCACCGGCCACTTCGGTATTAAGCCATCGCGGATTCGTCCAGGTATGACCTCCATCAGTGCTGTCATAAAATATTACATCCCAGTTGCCCCATGGCCCGACGCTCCAACCATCGTTGTTCAACAGTAATGTACCGTCATTTAGCTTTTGGATTCGTGGACAGTGTCTTATGTACGCCGGCGGAGGTTCCGGCGTCTCCCATGTTTGTCCAAGGTCGTAGCTGTGACTTATCGAACCGCCACTGCCGCCGCCGGTATGTGAACTATTCTGCCATACACAGATAAGATGATTCGGGCCGACCTGTACTACATCAGGAAAACCGTAGTGATTACCCTCTTTGCGATTTATCGTAACGTGCTTACCAGCTTTGCGCCAGGTCGACCGCATCGAGCGGAACTCAAAGCCGGCGCCGGGCATAA
>JBHPGW010000052.1:0-18477 GCA_042569785.1 Planctomycetota bacterium
TGGCAGACCTTCTGTCAACTTTAGGAACACTAGAACTTGAAGCGGTACTCGCTATACCGGCATCAATACTTTGCTTAGGTTCGATCGTCATCATTATTCTATTGCGGTCAATTACCGTTGCCTTGACATTTAGAGTAATACCAATTTCTTTGAACTCAACATTAGTAAGTCCGGTACCTGTCTCTGTACCTGTCTCAGTAGACGTAATAACTTCGTCATATGGTATTTCTTCAATGGTTTCAATAGATGCTTCCTGACCGCTAAGAACAAGCACACGCGGGCTTGCAAGTATTTCAACGTTGCGTTTTTCCTGTAATGCTTTTAATGTTCCGCTAATATCACTTTTAATAACACTGAATGTTGCACCTGTAGCAAGAGTGGTAAGGTCTTGTGAGAGATCAAAATCTGATTGTGTTCCCAAAAGCCTGTCCCAGTCTACACCGATCTCGGTATCATCCTCTAACTGAACATCTAAAATCACTACCTCTATCATGATTTGCTCAGGTGTTCGGTCGGCTTTTTCTATCTCGGCGAGTATTTCTTTGAGTTTATCATTGACATCACAAATGATAAGGGAGTTTGTAGCATCATCGGTTGCGATACTGCCATAGTAGGACGACATACTGTCTATGGCCTTTTTAAGATTCGAAGCTTTGAGGAACTTCAAAGTTACAGTTTCAACTAACAGACCGGGGGTAGGCTTATCTATTTTCTTAATTTCAGCAAGAATCATTTCGAGATTTTTTTGAGTGTCACAGACAATTAAAGAATTGGTTTTTTCAATGGTAGAAATGCTGCCGTACTCAGAACACATTTTTTCAATTGCGCCCTTAAGGTTTTTGGCGTCAATAAATTTTGGAGTTACACTTTCAGCAAGCAATTTTAACACGGGTTGGTTTTGTGCTGCGATCTGTTGTGCTGCTGCCTGGTCGCTACTGTGAATCTGGGCAAAGATCTTTTCGAGACGTTCCTTAGTATCACAGATAATCAAAGAGTTACTTTTTTCATCAACTGAAATTTTTCCATATTCAGATGACAGATTCTCAATTGCGTCCTTAAAGCTTGCCGCGTCAAGAGAGTTCAGGGTTGCGACCTCAACAAACATCTCAGGAGCTTGTTCCGCACCTATACCGGAGGCAATAGATATTTCCCGGGGAATTAAAACTTCTTTCTTTTTCTCTGGAAGTTTCACAAAGGGATTCTCTTTACCAACTTTAACCTTACGCTGGTTATTATCAGGTAACTGTGCCTGTACACTGCCGTGACATAGGCACGCTATGATAACCAAAAGACATAAAGTAGTCCTGATAAATACATTTTTAACCATGGCGATGTTTCCTTTTGTCATCTATTACATAGATCCTGATGGTTAATTCACATTTTAGTACCTCAGAATCCTCTATCGATTCAATACTTATAGAATCCGTCCAAACTCGTTCTGAACGGTTCTGCAAGTTATTTATCATGTTAACTATCTCTGTGTAATCACCAGCAACAGTCAGTGTCGCAGAATTTGTACTTATATTATTAGTTACTTTTGATTGGCCAGCCCCTTCGGCAGTTGTATTGGTTGCTGAAAAGTTTAAGGAATATACTGTACAATTTGCCAGTTCGGCTATCGCCTGGATGTCGCTGAAAAACTCGTCAGCCTCCACAGTATTAAACAACTTGGTATGAATATGCTTAAACTTATCCTGCAATTCTTCAAGTTCTTTCTTTTTGATTCCTACGCACGTCTGAATAAGATTTTCTTTCCTTGCGATATCATCCATGATCAAAACGTTTTCCTGTACGACCCGAGAATAGTTCACATGAGACAGAACGATCCGATCATAAAGAATAAATGCTCCTACAACAACAAATGCCGCGAAGATGATGTTCTTTAAAGAACCGGCCGATTTTATTTGTATTTCAGATAACATTATTTTATACCAAGTTTATTTTACCAACGAGCAGCTAATTGAATACGCCACCAGTCCGGTTGATTCACTATCTTTTTCGGTTCCAATCAACGAAACCAATTTCAAATACTCCGACCCATTAAGCATCTCAACAAAAAGATGAATAGATTCATACGAAAAAGCGTGCCCTTTTAAGATTATTCTCAGACCGTCATTACTGAAAATGTTTACGACTCGGACCGGCTCAGGTGTTGCGTATCTAATTTCATTAAGAGCCTGATCCCATCTGGCAAAAAGTTTAGTGTTTAGAATAGTACTCATATTTTTCAGGTTCTCAGTTGTATTCGATGTCCGCACATTCAAGGATGCTTGTTCGCTCAACAGAGAACTAATATTACAGACAAGTGATCCATCGTGCTTTTGATTCATTCTTTCCTTAATGTTTTTCACACGCATATCGAAAAATCCGATGGTCAAGACGGCTAAAAGGAATATGACCGCTGCAATATTGGCAATTATCAAGGCATGTTTTCTTTCCGGCTTAGTATTAACCAGTTCCGGCAGAAGAAGGTTAACATTCATACCGCAATTTGGAAAGTTCATTAGTTTCATTGCCAATCCGACGGCAATGGCAGAAGGTGCGTTGCTAAGTTTCGTATCCGCAACCGGCGTGTCAAGATATGCTTCTTCCAGATTTATAATTTCAATCTCTATCGAAGAGTTGTTCAGATGTAAACCGTAAGGCGGGTTCGCTGTTTTGAGTCTGGTCGTCAATGATTCTATTTTTTCCTTGACAGATTTATTGCTGATACTTGTAACCAGATTTACCTCCCATTGATCACATTTGTCATGGAGCCTAAGCTCGTAAAATTTCAATGCCGCGTTTATGTTTTTGATAACCCACTCGAAACATTTGTCACTGTCGAGATTATCTGCTTCGTATTGCTTAATCTCAATAAAATCCAATATTTGGTTTTTGAACACACATAAAGTAAGAATGTTGTCACGCAATATCGCGAATAGAAGATTGTGATCAAATTTATTGGCGATTTTCTTGGCGTAGCAAGCCCTGAAGTAAGCCATTGAAAACGGTTCGATAGCATCGACGTTCAAACCCTCTTTCTCAAGTGCCTCGATAAAAGCAATGATCTTTTGACTATCTGCAGCAGCCACAAATGCACGGTGATGGTCCGTTTCACTCGGTGACTTTATGCCGCAGTAATCTGATGCTATTTTTGTCAGTGACAGCGTTGCATACTGTTTTATTTCATTCTGTATGAATTGACCAATGTTATCTCTGGCGTCATTCGGTATGTTCAGAATTTGTATCAGTAGAGGATTGAGAACCGCCGAAAACACTGCATGGTGCGTACGCATTTTATTTTTCACTATGAGCTGTTTTACCGCCTTGGCTAAGACTGCGGCATCTTCGACATCACCATCCTTTATTGCTCCATCTGGAACAGGACAACTGGCAGTCTTTAACAGTTTAAGGCCTTTCTTGTCCTTCCTGAGCAATGCCAGATTTATTTCGCTGAACGAAATTTCTATCCCCAGCACAGTTTTAATCTGTGGCTTCATTCATTTATCCTTAAATTATCAATTCTTATTATGTAGTCACTACCAGAAGCGGAGACCGTCACCTCGGCTTGGACCCTGGCAAAAAGGTTATTTGATGTAGTACCTTCTGAAATAATTGTACGATTCGGCAAAGTGCCGGTAACCGATACATTATAGAAGCCTCCATCAAATGTCTTGTCGTCAAAGCCATCTGTCCATCCGTCATTACTTCTTATACGGGCGAAAGCATTGTTGAGGCCTGCCCATGCCGTAGCAATGGCCTGGGCGGCAAATTCCTGATCCTGTACAAGCTGTATCTCCTTTCTATTTATTTGCATTATGCCAATAACCACTGCCGAAAGCATCGCTACAACAAAGATTGTCATCAGCATAACAACACCACTATTTTTTCGTTTCGCTTTCATACTCTCAAAATACTCAGGGTCTAACCTTCAAACCTTCTTCCAATACCACCGACCAACCGTCGTCATCGTTTCCTTGATATGCACAAAGGTGGTGGTTACTGTCAATTTCTTTCAAAGCAGGAACCTTGCCTTTGGAAGTGTCATACTCAAGTGGTGTTCCTTTACTAATTGTCCAGGCAGTCGGATTTATGATGAGAACGACGGACCAGCCGTCATCGTCACTTCCGGCATATACACAGAGGTAATGTGTATCATCTATCTTTGATAAAGCAGGGGTTTCACCTGTTTGGGTATCAAACTCGAAAGGGGTCTCTTTCGTAATGGCCCATGTATCCGTGTTAATTGTCAGTACAGTTGCCCAGCCATCATCATCTTTCCCGGTATATACACAAAGGTAATGTGTATCATCGATTTTTGACAAAGCGGGCGTTTTGCCTACTTGGGGATCAAACTCATAAGGTGTTTCGTTCGCAATGGCCCATGTACCCGTATTAATTGTCAGTACAGTTGCCCAGCCATCATCATTCTTACCGCCATATACACAAAGGTAATGTGTGTCATCTATTTTTGTCGAAGCGGGTGTTTTGCCTGTTTCGGTATCAAACTCGAAAGGCGTTTCTTTCGTAATGAGTCGAGTACCTGTATCAACTGTTAGTACGACTGCCCAGCCATCATCATTCTTACCGCTATATACACAAAGGTAATGTGTGTCATCTATTTTTGACAAAGCGGGCGTTTTACCTACTTCTGTATCAAATTCAAAATTGGTCCCCTTAGTGATCATCCATGAAATCAGATCCACCGTAAGAATAACAGCCCAACCACCCGAAGTATCTCTCTCATAAGCACAAAGATAGTTGTCACTATCGATCTGCACCAAAGCCGGGGTTTTTGCTATAAAAGAATCGTATTCAAAAGTCGTACCGCTGCTGATTACCCAGGTAGTTGGATTGACGGCAAGAACAACTGCCTTGCCGACCAAACCCACCCCTCTGTATGCACACAAATAGTGTGTGTTATCTATTTGTGCCAAATCAGGATCCGTTCCTTCAGAAACATTAAACTCAAAAGGTGTTTTGGCAGTTATTCCTTCCTCCCATATGTTTGCATTTGTATTAATGTAAACGGCTGTTGAGAAGGTTTCGTTCTGGCCCATTGTCGATGAATTGGCTATTGTTGCATTGACCTCTACGAAGCGAATGGAATTTACATCATTTACATCGTCTATAGGCGTATCTACTTCATTGGAATCATAGCAGGTAAACTGGAATTGGCTGACCGGCCCGGCAAGATCCTGCAAGTTTCCTACGGTACCAAATTGAACATAGTTGCTTACAGTTTCATATCGTAAACTATTTCCACAGTTATCTTCAAACTGGATATAGCCATTGACCGTTGAAGAAGAACTTATGGCGGTTATTCTGACAGCCTCTGCAAGATTGTGGTTCAAGTGGCCTATCAGTACTGTTCCACTTTGCAGCGTCTCAGCCAGGGCTTGTTTGAAGTCCCAATTGATTCGAATGCTTCTAAGTATCGGCGGTATAATTGCAAAGATAACAGCCATTATTGATAATGCTATAATCATTTCCAGGAGAGTAAAGGCAGTTGGGTAAATTTTCTTTTGGTACGGCATCTCAATCATCCCTATGTTTTTCATTGTCAATCACCAAAACTGTAACATTTTCATTCATCCAGCAACTCATCTCTGAGCTTTCATTGTTTGTCTTCTAATCAGCATATAATCGGCATACGTCTTTTCTACCTAGCTTTTTACCTTTGCGCATTTTTCCATTTTTTCCTTAATGGTGCTGCCCAATTTTCTCGAGTCGAAAGGCTTTGTTAGATAGCCATCAGCACCTATGCTATAAGCCCGATCTATGTCATTAATCGCCCCTTTAGCGGTTAACATAAACACGGGTATGTTTTTAGTCTTCTTGGTGTGTTTGAGTTCGGACAGGACTTCCAGGCCATCCATTTCGGGCATCATCCAATCCAGCAGAATTACCTTAAACTTGTTCTTGAGAGCAAGTTCAAGGCCTACAGCACCATTTTCTGCGACAGTCACATCAAAGCCGTCTAATCTCAGATTATATTCCATGATATTTCGGATATGTTCTTCATCTTCAACTATCAAAATTGGAATTCTTTTACTCATCGGTTTGCTACCCTTCAAATCCGTACCATATTCTCAAGTTTAAACTTGATCGTTTGCCCCAATTCTACGGGATTAAAAGGCTTGGTAATATAATCATCAGCGCCTTCACGTAAAGCCTGTGCTAAATCATTGCCCATTGCTTTAGCAGTTAACATAAACACAGGTATTCCCTGCATTTTTTCATCCTGTTTAAGCTCGGATAAAACTTCCAATCCTGTCATCTCAGGTAACATCCAGTCCAAAAGAATTACATCTGGAATTATCTGACGGGCAAGTTCAAGGCCGCTGCGGCCATTTTCTGCCAGATGTACTTTGAACCCTTCTAATTTCAGATTGTATTCCAACACTTTGCGGATGTGCATCTCATCCTCAATCGCCAAAACAGAAATTTGTTTATCCATCAGTTTAGTCTCCATTTTCGTCTGGCCTGTAGGGCAAATATATTTTCAACTCTTCACCAACTTCTCAAGTTTGTGCCTAAGTGTAGGTCCCATCTTCGCCGGATCAAAGGGCTTGGCGAAATAACCATCAACACCTCCCAGTATGGCTGCATCTACATGGCACGACCTTTTTTTAGCAGACAGCATGAACACAAGTATATTCTTTGTCTGTACGTTCCCTTTAAGCTCGCCAAGAACTTCCAGTCCGTCCATTTCCGGCATCATCCAATCTAAAAGGATCACGTCAGGCTTTTTTTTGCGGGCAAGTTCAAGGCCGCTGCGCCCATCTTCAGCCAGAATTACCTCAAATCCATCTGATTCGAGGTTGTATTGCAATATGTCCAAAATATTCTTCTCGTCCTCAATTACCAAAACGGAAATTCGCCTGCTCATCTGTCAATCTCCTTTTTCGTTTGACCCGTAGGGCAAATATATTTTCAACTCTTCACCAACTTTTCAAGCATGTCCCTAATTTTTTCTCCAAGCTTGGCCGGATCAAAAGGCTTGGCGATATAACCATCAACACTTTCCGCTATGGCTGCTCTTAGGTGGCACGGCCTTTTTTTAGCTGTCAGCATAAATACAGGTATATTCCTTGTCTGCACGTTCATCTTAAGCTTGCTAAGAACTTCCAGTCCGTCCATTTCCGGCATCATCCAGTCCAAAAGAATTACGTCGGGTTCTTTCTCACGGGCAAGTTCAAGGCCTATAGGCCCATCTTCAGCCAGAATTACCTCAAAACCATCTGATTCGAGGTTGTATTTCAATATGCCCCGAATATTCTTCTCATCCTCAATTACCAAAACGGAAATTCGCTTACTCATCTGTCAATTTCCTTTACCATTCAATTTGGCCACAAATACCTTTCAGCTTTTTACCAACGTCTCAAGCACATCCTCAATTCTTTGTCTAAACTTAGCTGAAGAAACAAAAGGTTTTAAGATACCGTTTTTGCTCAAGAAATAGTCGCCTTTTACTTGTCAGCTATGTAAATTACATTAGGATTTTCTCCTTTTGTTCTAAATATTCCAATTTTAAACTCCTTTTGCAGGTCGAAACATAGGGGCTAAATCCGCCCTCTTACTACCTACATCTTCGTTTATCGTCCTAATTCGAGAGACATATTAGCATCTTAATAGCATAATAATAAATATTTGTTGGATAACTTTCAAACTGCGGTCACTCATTGTTCTGTCGAAACGTTTTAGGTGGTGGAAAAATACATTAACAGGTATATTCAAGCCTATTTTGCTGAAAAAACAGGCTATTTCGATTGTCAAAAAAACGCTTATGATAAGCTTGTGGAATTTGTGAATACGAAGGGCTCTTTCTAAGCTGGATTCTATGAGCTTAAGATTATAGGACGTGCCCCCAGTTAACCATCACTATTCCACTATGCCCGACTTCTTCGTTCCCTAATTGGCAGCGTAAAGCTAATACATGTCCCTTGGCCAAATTCTGATTCTGCCCAAATCTTTCCTTCATGTTCTTTTATGATTTCCCTGCAAATGGCAAGGCCAAGGCCTGTGCCTCCCGTCTTTCTGTTATTAACATCAGATAGTTGTTCAAACTCATTGAATAATTTTGGCAGATCCTCTTTTTTAATTCCTATGCCGGTATCCTCTACAGATACACGAATAGTATTATCGCTTTTATTCGTGGTGATTTTAATACTTCCCTTGTCTGTAAATTTAAAAGCATTATCAACCAGATTTGTTAGAACCTGTATGATGCTATTCCTGTCAAAATACACCTTCGGCAACGTCTCATCAAGTTTAGTTACCACTTTCAATTCTTCTTCATTTACCAAAGGCGAGATCGTTTCTTTGATTTCTTTAACAATTTCATTCATATCATTTTTTTGCATGTCAAATTTGGTCTTGTTAGCCTCAAGTTTCTGGAAATCTAAAACATCATTGATCAGCCTGTTAAGCCTGTCTATATTTCTTTTTGTGATATCCAGTAGGTTTTCCTGCTTGTCATTAATTTCTCCGACTGCTTTATTTAAAAGGATATCAACACTTCCTTTCATAGACGTTAATGGTGTTCGCAGTTCATGCGAAACTATAGATACAAATTGATTTTTTTTGTCTGTCTGTTCTCTAACTTGCTTGAGCGTTTCTTTTGAAAGCTTGAGTTCAGTAATATCAAGCCCGTAAACATTCACATAACCTGACTCTACTACAGGAGCCATTGTCACTGAAAACAATTGGTCTTGACAGTTGAATTCAAAAGTAGCGGACTTGCCAAGATTTAAAACTTCTTTTACCAGTTTAGACTGAGGAGGCTGTAAACTTTGACCTTCCCTGCATTTCCAGGCCTTCAATATAGGAGTGCTGGCATTGTTGGCATAAGTAATTTTGCAGTCTGCCGATATTCTTAGTACCGGGTTAGGATCTTCGGTCGGGAATTTCGCCAAATTCTTAATTTCTTCCTCTATGTGTTTATAAGTAATTGCTTCGCTGAGAACAGTAGCCACACCCTCAATTAGATGTCGCTCCTCTTTAAGAAAAGGCCCCTCGTGCTCTACAGGGCGTTCTTCCAGGTAACATACTTTTACAGAACCACAACTCTCGCCTTTAACCACAATGTCGCTTTTTTGCGTCCACTGCGTTTCTTTGAAAGGCTTCGAAACGTGTTCGGTTCCATGAAAGCATATCTTGGCACATGCAATTTCAGGGTATCTCCAGCTTGAAGGTATAATGGTCACGACATCCTGGAAAATATCATCCAGAGACTTTTGCTGATGAATAGAACTGATAACTCCGTACATACAGTTGATCTCTTTGATACGTTCTTCCATATCGCAGAGGAGTTTTTGCAAATCCCTTTCCACTTGCTTCCGCTCGGAAATTTCAGATTCTAATTGTTGGTTGGCAGCCATTAACTGCTGCTTGTGGGATTCTAACTGTTGGTTGGCAGCCCTTAACTGCTGCTCGTTGGCAGATAATTGTTGGTTGGCAGCGTTGAGATTATCTATCGAAGTAGTTGTAATCTGTAAATCGTCTGTCATTTTATTGAAAGCCCCTGCCAGTTGACCTATTTCATTTGTTGAGTTAATCTCTATTTTTGTATTTAGTTTGCCTTTGCCTATTTCAATTGCAGCATTTTTAAGTATTGTGATGGGTGTAGAAATGGAATGAGAGATGAATAATCCTGCGACTATAGCTAAAAAGACAGAGAACATACTCATTATAATGGTAATACTGGTAGTTCTGTTAATCCCTTTTGCAATATCCTGCTTTGCCGGTTCCAGGTGTGTCTTATATACATGTTCAATTATCGGCTCTAACGCATCCTCGTGTGCAGTCTCTGCGTATTTATTAGCCTGCCTTACTGTTGCTTTTATAAGTTCCGGGGCAGCCCCTTGCTGATACAATTCAAAACTTTCCTCTATTTTGATATTGTATCTTTTTATGTTTTCATGATATCTTTCTATCCAAGCTTTTGCATGTTCGCAGGCCTCTTTCCTATATTTTTGATAAATTTTTCCCAGCGTTTCTTTTGCGTAAAAATAATTAGCCCTTTTTTCTTGCAAACCTTCATCCAGAAAAAGATAATTGTTTGCTGCGATTTCCTGGTGCTCCTGTGCTTCCATTAGTTTCCATATATTGTCAAGATATGAGATAGATATATACACCTGTTCTTCAAAAATGTGTTGTGTTTTTTTATTCTGAGCAATACAAATATATCCAACAACCCCCACTAATAAAGCAATGCTTAAAAACCCTAAAATCAACTTTTGGCCTATTCGCATTTTACGTTTTTCCTTTGATTTTTATTTGAAAGGTAATTCCTTGTCACCCAGGCCTGATATGTCACAGTATATAACACTATGGTCTCGGGAGGTGCTAAGTTATCCAACGGCAGGTATTAATCTCCTTTCTCGGCAGATACAACAGTATTTTCTTCCCTGAGATGCAGAATACAGTCGATGAGATCAGCTCGACTGATAAGGCCGACCAATTTCCCCTGCGACATGATCGGAACCCTCCTGAAGGAATGAACGATCAGGCAGTCACAAATATTCAACAAGTTTTCATCCTCATTAAAGCAAATGGGGTTCTCCGTCATAAAATCCACAACCGTTTTTTCTTCCTCGTTTCCATGCGCATAATAAAGCAAGCTTATCACATCTTTTTCTGAAAGAATACCCGTTAAAGTCATATCATCCTCGACTACAGGCAGACCGGTTACATGGTTTTCTCTTAGTAATTCTATGGCTTCATATATCGGCATATCTTTTTTCACGCAGATCACATCTTTTTCCATAATGTCTTTTGCCTGGAGCATTTTGACCGCCTTTTTTTTGAGTTTAGTTTTGTTTATTACTTATAGTCTCAGGGCCTTTGCAACTTTTTCTGCCAACTCGTTTAACTCAAATGGCTTAGAAATATAATCCGCAACGCCATAAGATGAAGCCACCGCTATATTCTGTGGTTCACAAACAACAGTAACCATTATGACAGGTATGTCTTTCAAATTCGGTTCTTCTCTAAGGCGCTCAAGCATCTGTAGCCCATTCATAGTTGGCATATTAACATCTAACAGAATAAGGTCCGGCTCCTCCTTTGCCGCTTTTTCAAGCCCCTCGACACCATTAGCAGCGGTAACAACCTCGCATTTGCAGCATTCGAGGTGGCACTTGATTATATTGACAATATCAGGCTCATCATCAACAATAAGTACCTTAGCTGTTGTGGCTCGCTTTTTTGACTTTAATATCTCTATCATCATTAGACCTTTCTTTGCCTATAGCTGCGATACCCAAAGCTTCCGTGTTTATTAAAAACATTTTGTAAACTTTTTCGGCTTAAATGCAACGTCATCTTAATAAAAAGTATTTCTTAATATCCCAAAAAAGTCAAAATAAGAGTTTGTCGGACTATAACGCCTTTGAGGCTTGTACAAGCGGGTGTCGTTATCGGACCTTGGCAGTTGATCTATGGGCACATATTCTATCATTTAAAATGTGTTAACCACCGTTTAATATGAGGCGCCACAGCCCCCTGACAAGCTTGTCCGCTATATGTTTTTGTCAGGGTCTTTTCTTTAAGTAGAGATAAGATAGTACCGATAGTGCTTATGGTATATCACCTTTAATAATTTGGCGAGTAAAGTAACTATGCAAGAGCAAAATGATATAATTTCATATATTCTTGAAGAGAATATCGTTGATGAAACGACCCTTCAGCGGATTCTTAAAAAGCAGGAAAATATAAGTGGTGAGAATCTGGTAGGTATTCTTAAAAAAAGTAATTTAGTAGACGAAAACCAGGCAGGAAAGATAATTGCAGTCAGCAACAAGGTGGATTTTGTAAACCTTTCACCCGACATGGTGAATCCAATGGCAGCCCACTTAGTATCATATGAGATCGCGAACAAACATAATGTGATCCCTATAAGTAAGAGCAACAATGATCTGATAGTGGCAATGAGTGAACCCTGGGATATTCGAGCCAAAAACCTGATAGCAATGAGAGTTGGATGCCAGGTAATTCCTGTTGTCGCAACGCCGAGTGCGATCAGACAAGCTATTAAATATCACTTCAATGTGCGCAATATTACCCGTCAAACTATAACTTCGATGCGGCTAAAGCAAAGTGGCGAGAAAAAAATTAAGATCGGGCATAAGAGTAAATTCTTACAGGAAAAAAACAGTCCGATCATTAAGCTTGTTTCTTCCATTGTAATCGGCGCTATCAATGCGGGAGCAAGCGATATTCACATCGAACCCCAGGAACCAGATATGAGGGTGCGTTATCGCATTGACGGGATCCTTCGTGAGGCGATAGAGGTCCCATCATCAGCTCAGTTGGAATTGATATCACACATTAAGGTTCAAGCAGGGATGGACATATCTGAACGACGTGTTCCTCAGGACGGCCATATAGCTATCGAGCATGATGGTCATAAATTTGACCTCAGAGTTTCCTCACAGCCTATCGTGGATGGAGAAAAGATCGTTATTAGAGTCCTTGATCAGACAGCAAACAAATGGTCGCTTAATGAAGTAGTTACTTGCCCCGAGGATAATCAGAAGTTCAGATCTCTGGCCATGAATCCTTACGGCGTGCTTTTGCTCACGGGGCCTACCGGCTGCGGCAAGACGACCACATTGTATTCTGTTCTCCAATTGCTCAATACGCCGGAAAAAAATATCGTTACTGTTGAGGACCCGGTCGAGTATCATCTTAAAGGTATCTCGCAAATTCAGGTCAACAAGAAGGCTGGGATGACTTTCGCCTCAGCTCTACGAAACATATTGCGACAGGATCCCGATGTCATACTTATAGGTGAAATTCGTGATAGCGAAACTGCAGAGATTGCCGTTAGCGCCGCCCTGACAGGGCATCTTGTTTTAAGTACACTACACACAAACGATGCCATAGGTGCGATTTCTCGACTAAACAGCCTTGGGATACAACCATTTCTTGTTGCTTCGGCACTTCTTGGGGCAGTCGCACAGAGACTTATTCGTACGATCTGCCCGAAATGTAAAGAGCCGTATACCCCATCACCTGAAGAATCTAAACTATTATCCACCTTGTCAGAGAAACACGAAAATGTTCAGTTGTATAAGGGAGTCGGCTGCACTCATTGCTATCAAACCGGTTATTATGGACGCAAGTCTATCTACGAGATACTACCCATTTCGTCAGAAATACGCAGTTTGATCTCAGAATCAGCGTCTGACAGCAATATAGTGCAACAGGCCGCGAAAGGGGGCATGAGGATGTTGTGCCAATCCGGTATCAGAGAAGTAATTAATGGCACAACAACATTAGAAGAATTGAAACGTTTTATTGAAATAAAATAGTACGATGACAGCATATAAGTTTACTGCAAAAGATGAGCATGGAAACGAGTACACCGGCACTCGCGAGAACCTCGGCAGCGTTGCCACACTCAGGCAAGAACTGGCTAAGATGGATAATACATTGCTCGATTGCAAACGTAGTAAAGGAAAAACAGAAAAACAAGCAAAGATAAAGCTGAACGAAATAGTTTCCTTTATCTACAAGTTTGCTACAATGTACTCAGCAGGACTGCCGATAAGTCGGTTGCTCGAAGCAATTGTACAGGAAACCGAAAACGAGGCGCTAAAATATATACTTTTAGACGTTCAGCAAAGTATTGAAGGGGGAGCATCCTTAAAAGATGCTTTTAAGAAACACGAAAAAATATTCTCCAATTTCTTTATCGGAATGCTTGAGGTAGGCGAATCGGGGGGGAAATTAGTTGACACCCTCAAAATGAGTTCTATTTATATTGAAAAGCAGGCCCAGATAAGATCCAAAGTAAAATCCGCCTTCGCTTACCCAATCATTGTAGTTTCTCTGTGTATTATCGTTGTTGCCGCAGTTATAATTTTTGTAATACCGGTATTTTCAAATTTATACGACCAGTTGGGTGTAGCACTGCCGGGACCTACACAATTTCTCATCATCTTAAACACATTGATGGTACGGTGGTGGTGGCTTGAGCTTTTAGGCATTGGTGGAGGAGTGTTTCTGTTGCGGCACCTCCTAAAAAAACCATATTATAAAGCCAAATGGGACACTTTCAAACTGAATATGCCTGTCTTCTCTAAACTCAATCGCATGGTCATTGTTTCACGTTTTATGCGGACCTTCTCAATGCTGATTTCAGCTGGCCTCCCACTTGACAATGCCTTGAAAGTTGCGAACACGGTTGCCAATAATGCAAAAATATCCGAAATAACCAGTCAACTTCAGAAATCGATATCAGAAGGTAATTCTATAGCGGATTCTCTGAGAAATCACGATATTTTTCCGCCGACAATAATCCAGCTTGCTGCCGCCGGAGAAGAGGCAGGTGCCTTGACAGAAATGCTTAATAAGGGCATTGATTTCCTTGATAAAGAGATTGAGCGAAAAATAAAGGCTCTGTTGGTAAAGCTGGAGCCGATAATAACGCTCACGATGGCAGTTGTTGTCGGCTTTATTCTTATAGGCGTGTATTTACCGATGTTTGACTACATTGCCCACCTCAGTTCCAAATAATTTCAAAAAATATCAAAAGTGGTTTGCACTTTATGTCGATTATTGAAATACTTTAATATGGAGGCGCAGCCTCTTAACTAAGATGAGAAGAAGATGTCAGGAACAAAAGAAAAGGTATAGGAAAATGCATAGAAAAAAAGGTTTTACGTTAGTTGAACTCATAGTTGTGGTACTGATCTTAGGTGCGCTTGCCTCAATCGCGATTCCACGGTTGATCGTAGGAAGTCAAACTGCCAACGAAAATGCCTGTGCCGGCAATGTTGAGATACTCAATTCCCAACTCGAGATATGGTCGGCAATGAACGGTGGTACTTATCCGGCAACCTTGTCAGTACTGACTTCAGATAAGGCTTATTTCCCACGTGGCATGCCTTCATGTCCCCTGAGTGGAACTTACAGCTTAAATGCTGATGACGTAGTTGTGTGCAACCACTAAAACACAACCTTGCTTGTTCCTGACACATTGCGCAAAGGGAGTATGTGCATGGTAGCAAAAAAAAAAGCCTTTACACTCGTAGAATTAATTCTGATGGTTCTTTTGCTGGGAGCAATCTCAGCTATTTGTATACCGAGACTCAATTTCGCTGTTGTTTCAAATCAACAAGCCGAGTGCTTAGTCAGCAATATTGTCACTAACCTTCGGCATACACGCATACTTGCTATTTCCAATGCCGCAAACAATTCCGCGGGTTTTGCCCTGAATATGGTCGGTTCAGCCCCCTATACCAGCTATGAAATAGTAAACCTTAATACGGGAGCAACTCTATATTCATACACGATCAACTCAGATATTAACTGCACAGGTGGAGATCAATTCGAATTTGGTCAATCTGGAGATCTGTCAGGCGGAAGTGACACTGAGCTTAATATCTCGACGGGGCAGATAAGTTTTACGATTACTATTGTTCCGGCAACTGGCATGGTAAAATATACAAAGGACTAATCAGAATGATACTTCCAAACAGTAATCGGAAAATAGCCGTTAACAATCGTTTTGCCGGCTTTACTTTTACCGAGACCATTGTGGCATCTCTTCTGCTGGCTTTTGCAATAGTCCCGATCCTAAGGGGGCTGACTTGTGCTCATTTCCACAACAAAGTTATCGAATGCAAAACTCGCAGTCTCGTACTTGCTCAGGCCAAACTTGACAGAATAAAAGTACGATCCATTTACCATTACACCGATTCATTTGACCAAAGCGACTTATCTCTCGACGGCCTATATCTTTGTAATGTTACCGACACCACTGAGGAGACCAACCTCAGAAAAATAGTGGTTTCTGTCGGTTACGACTTCGATAAAAACACCCAACTCGCAAACGACGAAATACTCGTTACCCTTAGCACTTACATCGCCAGAAGATGGTGAATTTATGGGACGTTTTTGTAAAAAAGAAATTTTTCTGCCCCCAAGCCCTCTATCGACCGATAAAAAAATAAATTTCCAATCCATTTAAATTGCTATTTTCCTTTTTCTTCTGTTTTTGTTTTCCCTGCTTGATAACTTGAAATTTACATAATTACGCCCCTGTATTATGCCGAAATGATTTAACAGCGACTTTGAAAATTATGGCCAGGATCGCAAGCCAAAGGAGTAATTGCCGTGAGCAAGCGACAACAGCAAAAAGAAACAGAGATCAAAATGCCTATCCGTTACAAGATAACGATCTATATGGCAGTATTGATTTGTATCACCGTGGGGATAAGTACTTACACGACAGTCAGAACCGAGAAAAAAATTCTTACCAACAAAATAATTTATGAAAATAAACGTTTAGTTCGTAATATCGCTTTCCGTATCAGAAAAGCTCTTTTGGTTTCAAATTGGGCGTCTATAGAAGAGATATTGGCCAACTCCCCCATAGGTGAACACGATGAAATGCTTTATCTCAAAATAGTCAAACCGGATGGTAAAGTTTTCATGGCCAACGAAAGTTCCTTTATCGGAGAAACGGTTAACCCGACCCTTTTGATTGAACAGGAAAGTATAATTACGGGCCATTTTTTCTCGCAACAGAAAGAGTATGGGATACTAATAGCTCATCCTGCTCTGATAGACAATGAAAATTGGTATATTATCGCAGGGTTTCCTTCTATACAAATCAAAACAACCATTAAGTATTTAATCCTTCAGAACTTGATGTCGGGAAGTTTTGTTATTATATTGGGTGCGTTTGTTTCATTCTTCCTTGCCAAAAGGATTTGCGATCCGATAATTAACCTTACCAAGGCAGCTAAGGTTCTAGCCGATGGCAACTTAACACACCATGTGACCGCTAATACAAAAGATGAAATGGGAGCCCTTGCCAGAACTTTTAATGATATGGCTATTAAGTTAGAAAAATCACGTGTACATCTGGAAGAAAAAATAAACGAACTTGCCACGGAAAAAAAATTATTGAGCGTTACATTGGATGGTATGAGCGAAGGGCTCATTGCTGTAAATGCTGACAAGCGGATAGTTCTATTTAATACAATTGCTGAAAACCTTTCGGGCTGGAAATTCAAGGAGGTGGAAGGAAAATCAGTAGATGAAGTTTTGCAGATTATCAACGAACAAACCAACGAACCCGTCGAGTCAACAATTGATAAGGCTCTCCAGTCACAAAAAACCGAACGCGGAACTCAACACGATATTTTCATCTCGAAAAATGGCGATAAATACCCTGTTTTCGTTAGTGCCTCTCCAATTGATAAAAGCGAAAACGCAATTATCAGGATTATTGTGGTATTTCGAGACGTATCCCACGAACGCGAACTGGATCGTATGAAAACTGATTTCACTTCTTCTGTATCGCATGAACTACGTACGCCACTTACTTCGATCAAGGCATACACGGAAACGATCCTCCGTGACCGTAATATGCCCGAAGAAGTTCAACTGGAGTTCCTGGCGATAATCGACGAAGAATCAAACCGTCTGGCAACTCTGATCGAGGACTTGCTGGAAATGTCACGAATTGACTCCGGGACAGTTAAAGTTAAACGTGAGCTTGTGGATATATCTGCGGTTATACAAAGAGTCTCAACTGTTTTGGAACCTTTAGCACAAAAGAAAAATATACAATTAAAAACAAATACTGAAAATGAACTCCCCGAATTGAACGCTGACGCAAGCAAAATTGAATCGGTAATTATAAATCTGGCCAATAATGCGATAAAATTTACACCTGAACAGGGCGAAGTAGCTATTGACATTAAAACAGCAAATGACGAGATGATTATATCTGTCAGAGACACGGGCATGGGGATACCCAAAGAAGCATTATCAAAGATATTTGACAAGTTCTACCGAGTATATCGGCCAGGAAAACAGATTCAGGGGACTGGTTTGGGGCTTTCTATAGTCAACAAAATTGTCTCCATGCACGACGGCAGAATTGAGATCGAAAGTGAAGTCGGCCAGGGCACCACATTCACAGTTTTTCTACCGTTGAAGGAGAAGGGTTGGGATGGAGTCGAACGCCGTAAAGTTTCCACTGTATGTGCTACACCAAACAAATAGAGCGAACATAACTGACTTCACCAGAGAGTTTCAAGCAATTCCAATAACTCTGAAGGGAAATTATAGTTGACGCTGGACAGCCTTTGTCTATTTCTCCTGTAGATAAAGTAACATGCCAAAATACTCTCCATCTTCTACCAGTTTTTTCATATCCCATCGAAGCCACTACATACTCCCTATCTTAAAGATACTAATTCCAGGGCGATTATATCGCCTATACAAGAACACCAGAATAACTTTCACTTTGCAAATTTTTCTGACTAACAGAGCAGGAAAACAGGAAAAATATCTGGTTTTTTTAATTCAAGGATAAAAAGTGAGTGAATTTTTTCGCCGGAATTTTCACCGGAGGGGGTGTAAAAAGAAAAATTGACAAGCACCTAATTTAATATAAGTGCTTGTCAATAAGAAACTACGAGCGAGAGGAGTCGAACCTCCACATCCTATTGGATACAAGGACCTAAA
>JBHPGW010000053.1:0-17895 GCA_042569785.1 Planctomycetota bacterium
AACCTGGCTATAAAAAGTGTCTGTGATTTAGCCGGTTTGAAGAAGCAGGATATCAGAATTGCTATTCTTGCTGTGCCCGGAAAAGCGGCTCAGCAAGTAGCTGACGAATTAATAGTTGCGGGCATAAAGAGTATTTTGAATTTCTCTCCCTGCCATATTAATGTCCCTAAAAGGGTTAAAGTAGTAACGATCGATATAGCGATGGATTTAGCGGTGTTGCCGTATTATATGTCTAAAAAATGAGTTATTGAAACAGTTTGCAAATTTAGCACAGGAACAGGAAATGAGTTCAAAAAAATTAAGCAAAGAAGTTTTCGAAAGTTTCATTGACAGTGTTATATCTGAGCAGAAGGTAATAGGCGTACAGGCCAAGGGTGCCAAGTTCGACTTTGACGTATTAGAGTCGGCTAAGGACTTAAGGCTTGATTACGATGTTACACTGCAGCCCCCGAAAAAGTGTTTCCAGCCTCCGCAGGAAACCTTAATGACTTATGAGGTCAAAGGCGAGTATCAGTCCGAGCATGACTGCGAAAAGTTTGTTCTTGTCGGTGTCCATCCTTACGATATGGTAGCGATAAATCAGATGGACGCGATTTTCGCTCTGGATAATCGTGACAGCCACTATTTCGCCAGGCGTGACAACGCGACAATAATTGCCTGCGATGTAGTCACGGCTTCGGAAAATGTTTTCGCATCCTCAATGGGTACAGCGACGGTTGAGAGCGGCTATGACATAATTTTGACAAATATCGGCGACGACATTATAGCAGAAGCCGCTACCGAAAAGGGTGAAGCCCTGTTGGCAAAAGCACAAGGCAGCGTTGAAGCCACCGAGAAGGATTTGAAAAAACGCGATAAAGTCCGCGAGAAAAATAAACAGTCTTTGAATAAACACAAACTAAATTGCGAACCTGGTGATTTGCCTAAACTTCTTGAAGATGCGTATGACCACCCGGTGTGGGAAGAAAAGGCTAAGACCTGTTTTGCGTGCGGATCTTGTAATATTGTCTGTCCGACCTGTTATTGTTTTAATGTAAAAGATGATGTTAACTGGGATATGCAGAGCGGCCAGCGGTCTCGAAGCTGGGATGGTTGTCTGCTTGCCGGCTTTACCAAGGTTGCCGGCGACCATGAGTTCAGAGCTGAAAAGGCCGACAGGATTCGCCACAGGATATATCGCAAAGGCAAATATGTTCCCAGTAAGATCGCCGGTCAGATCGCTTGTGTCGGGTGTGGAAGATGTGTCAAGGCCTGTCTGCCTGATATCGCTAATCCGGTTAGCATTTACAACCGGTTGCTTGAAGATATCAAAGTTTAAATATATAGCCCATTTGGGTTTATTGGTAATTAAGGAGTTGGCTAAATGTGTGATTGTTGCGTTGCGGAAAAGAGTATTTACCTGCCTGAGATGGCGACGGTAAATAAGTCTGAGATGATGAATGAGACGGAAGTTTATCTTCATCTTTCGATGGACGGACAGGCTTTGCAATATAAGCCTGGGCAGTTCGTTGAGGTGTCGGTAGCTGGAATAGGCGAAGCTCCGATCTCGATATCGTCATCGCCGACTCAGGACGGTTTCGAGCTTGTGGTTCGCAAGATCGGGAATGTGACAAATAAGATCCATCTGTTGCAGCCCGGCGATAAGATCGGAATTCGCGGAGCTTACGGTAACGGCTGCTATCCGGCCCAAGAGGCAAAGGGCAAAGACCTTGTCTTTATCTGCGGAGGTATTGGTCTTGTTCCGCAAAGATCGTTTATCAATTATGTTCTGGATAATCGCAATGACTACGGCTCGGTAACGGTTCTATCGGGGACAAAGTCACACACTCTCAGGCTCTTTACTGATGAACTGGCAGACTGGGAGCAAAGAAACGATATAAACCTGTTCGAGACTGTTGATGAGGCTCACGAGAACTGGAACGGAAATGTGGGTGTCGTTACTACTTTGATCTCTAAGATCGAAAGCGATTTTAGCTCAACTCAATTCTTTATCTGCGGCCCGCCCATCATGTACAAATTCGTATTAATGACGTTGGAAGAAAAAAACGTACCACACGATAACATATACGTAAACCTTGAAAGAAAAATGAAGTGCGGAGTAGGCAAATGCGGACACTGCCAGATAAACGATAAGTACGTTTGCCTCGACGGTCCGGTATTTCGTTATTCCGATTTGGGCTCAGTCCAGGAGGCGATATAAAAATGAGTAAACCAAGAGTAGCGATTTTTGATTTTGCCTGCTGCGAAGGGTGTCAGTTGCAGGTAGTAAATCTTGAAGAGGAAATTCTGGATTTGATCGGCGTTGTTGATGTCGTCGAATGGCGTGAAGCGATGAGCGAGCAAAGCACCGAATATGACATTGCTATCGTAGAAGGCTCTATCACCCGAGCCGAAGATGCTGAAAGGCTTAAAGAGATCCGCTCCAGAGCGAAAGTGCTGATCGCCCTTGGTGCTTGTGCGGCCATAGGCGGTATCAACAAGATCAAGAACAATTTCGATCTCGATGACGTCAAAGAATGTGTTTATAAGGAAAACGCTTCAATGGGCCATCTGGCGACTGATGTGACTAAGGCTGTCGGTGAGGTTGTCGATGTCGATTTTGTTGTGCCTGGCTGTCCGATCGAGACCAAGGAGTTTTCCTATATAATCCGAAGTTTGCTGCTTGGCAAAACTCCGGAAATTACCGAATCTCCCGTATGTGTCGAGTGCAAATCTAAAGGTAATCCGTGTCTTTGGGAAACCGGACAGATATGTCTTGGCCCGGTCACCCTTGGAGGATGCGAGGCCAGATGTCCGTCAGCATCCGGGCGTTGTATAGGGTGTCGCGGATACGTCGGTGACGCTAACATGGATGCCGCTAAGGATGTGATCGAAAAATACGGTTTAAACGTTGAAGATCTTAAAAGTAAAATGGTTCTTTTTGGAAGTAAGTAGGATTCTACAAATGGGTAAAAATTTAAATATCAATGTAAAGCACTTAACACGTGTCGAAGGACACGGCAATATTGTTGTTAACGCCACTGACGGCAAAGTAGAAAAAGTTGAGTGGCAGGTGCCTGAAGCACCTCGCTTCTTCGAGGCTATGGTGCGCGGGCGAAGCTATGAAGATATTCAGCTGATCGTCAGCAGGATATGCGGGATATGCTCGATCTCTCATTCGCTGGTCGCTACTAAAGCCGTTGAAGATGCGCTAGATATTAAGGTTTCTGAGCAGACGAATATAATTCGCGAGCTTTTCCACTATTCCGAGCAACTCCAGAGTCATGTCCTGCACGTTGGTTACCTGGTCGCTCCGGATCTTTTCGGTGTCAAGTCGGTTGTCCCGTTGGTAGGTATGGCGAAAGACGCGGTTTTAACTATCGTCAAGGCTCACAGAGTCGCTAACCAATGGTCAGAGGTTATCGGCGGACGCGTAACACACCCGGTAACTCTCAAGCCCGGCGGCTTCCATCAGATACCTACGGAAAAACAGTTCCGAGGACTATCGGATACTCTCAAAAATACGATAGCCGATATTGTCGCGGTTGCCGGAGTGGTACTTAGCGTCGCTGATAAGTTGCCCGCTTTCGAGAGAGATACCGAATATATATCACTGACAGATCCTTCAACGTACGCTTTTTATGACGGCGATATCCTTTCGACCGATTGTGACGGCAAGAGTGTCGATGTCCATAAATGGCAAAGCGTCGCGAACGAATATGTCAGTGAACAATCGACCGCAAAATGGGCAAAGTGGCATCGTGATTCGTATGCGGTTGGAGCGTTAGCAAGGTTTAACAATAATGCTGACCAACTTACTTCGGGCGCTAAAGACCTTGCGAAACAATTCGGCCTGTCAAAAGGCTGCTGCAATCCCTATATGAACTCAGTCGCTCAGCTGGTCGAATGTGTTCATGTTGTCGAGAGGAGTATTGAATTGATCGATCAGTTATTGACAACGGGTTTGGTTGAAGAAAAAGTCGATCCGAAGCCAAAGGCGGGTAAAGGCGCAGCCAGCGTTGAAGCTCCACGAGGTATTTTGTTCCATTCATACGAATTTGATAAAAATGGCAATTGTGTCGCGGCGGACCTTTGTATTCCTACGAATCAGAACCATGCTAATATTCAGAAAGATTTTGAGAAGCTGGTGCCTGAGATCATTGACGAAGGCGAAGATGCTGTTAGGCATAAACTGGAAATGCTTGTGCGTGCATATGACCCATGCATTTCCTGTTCGGCACACATGCTTGATGTTCAATTCGTCAAATAAGTTGACCCATGAAAAAAGATATCGTTGTATTGGGGCTTGGTAATCCTTTGATGACTGATGAAGGGGTTGGTTCTTGTCTGATCGAAGATTTTCAAAATGACCCGGAGCAATTTGGCGATATTGAATTCATAGACGCCGGTACAGGCGGTATGTCTCTTTTGTACCTGATCGCCGATAGAAAAAAAATTGTGATCATCGACTGCGCGTATATGCAGACCTCTCCCGGTACGATTCGAAGATTCACTCCTGATGATGTCAAAAGTGTAAAGAAATTGGCGCATCATTCACTGCACGAAGTTGATATTCTCAAAGTTCTGGAGCTTGCTAAAGAACTTGGGCAATGTCCGGAGGAAATTGTTATTTTCGGAATAGAGCCTGAGAGTGTCGAAGTCGATCAAAAGCTGAGCGAGACGGTCTCTGCCAGGATACCGGATTATATCAAAGCTATATCCAGCGAATTAGTTTCGTGATTTACTTTCGATGGATAATCGGCTAAAATCATGGCATGCAGGCTAAAGACATAAACATTCTTGGTATTGAGACCAGTTGCGACGAGACGGCGGCTTCGGTCGTTACCGACGGCAAAATCATCAAGTCCTCTGTGGTTGCTTCACAGACTAAGCTGCATGAAAAATATGGCGGGGTCGTGCCGGAGATCGCTTCGCGTGCCCATCTTCAAAATATATACCCGGTCATAGCTGAGGCTCTGGAACAGGCTAAGGTTACTAAGGACGATATCGACGCGGTTGCGGTCGCCAATCAGCCAGGTCTTACTATCGCACTGATCATCGGAGTTACGGCCGCTAAGACTCTTAGTTTCACCTGGGATAAACCATTGATAGCAATAGACCACTTGCACGCGCATATGCAGTCGGCGGTTATAAGCGAACAGGATATTGAACTTCCCGCGCTGGCGTTGATCGTCTCTGGCGGGCATACCAGTTTGTATGATTACCATTCTCCGCTGGAACCTAAGCTGCTTGGCTCTACCATTGATGATGCCGCCGGCGAAGCTTTTGATAAGGTCGCTTCCATTTTGAAGCTGCCATATCCGGGCGGGCCGGCTATTGAAAGAATTGCGAAAAATGGTAATTCAAAAGCGGTCAGGTTTCCGCGTTCGATGTTAGGGCCGAAGTCGCTGGACTTTTCTTTCAGTGGGATCAAGACCGCGGTGCTGTATCACTGCTGCGGTCAGGATATGAAGGGAGAAAATCAGGTTGACTCGATGAGTGAAAGTGAAATAGCTGATATTGCGGCTTCGTTTCAGCAGGCGGTGGTAGAGGTTTTGGTGAAAAAGACGCAGCGTGGAGTTGAAAGGATCGGGGCCAAAACGGTACTGCTGGGCGGAGGTGTGGCTGCTAATTCTGCGCTTCGGGATGGTTTGCAGCAGATGTGTGATTCGAGTAAGCCAGCTAAAAAGCTTCTTATCGCTGAAAAACGATATTGCACTGACAATGCGGTTATGGTAGCTTCGTTGGCGTATTACAAGTTCAAGGCGGGATTGTTCGCTGATCAGAGTCTTGAGCCGAAAGCTTACAGTGGTTAATTAATATAAAAGGGTATTGAAAATTCAACCTGAACAGTTAAAACTTATTTTTGAGCAGGTCAAAGTCGGTGAAATTGAAATAAATGACGCTGTCGAGAAGCTTCGTCACCTGCCGTTCGAGGATCTGGGGTTTGCTAATGTCGATCATCATCGGCATATCCGTCGTGGATTTCCTGAGGTTATTTACTGTCCCGGCAAAACGACCGAACAGATAATTAAGATATTCTCTTCTCTGGCTCAAAAGGGAAATAACGTTTTGGCTACCAGGGCAGAGGCCGAAGTGTTCGAAGCCTTGGCGGGGACAGGGCAATTTCCTCAGGCTCGATATGAAAAATTAGCCCGGTCGATCGTTCTTGAACAGGAAGATGTAAAGCCCAGCGAAAATGTTCTTCCGATCGTCACGGCGGGCACGGCTGATCTGCCTGTTGCTACTGAAGCAAAAGTTACCGCTGAAATTATGGGTCAGCGGACAGAGTTGATCTGCGATGTAGGTGTGGCGGGTTTGCATAGGTTATTTGGGCATATTCCGAAACTGCAAAACGCTAACGTCATTATTGTTGTAGCCGGGATGGAAGGAGCGCTTGCCGGTGTGGTTGGTGGGCTGGTCAGTTGTCCGGTAATAGCGGTTCCTACCAGTGTCGGATATGGGGCGAGTTTCGAGGGGCTTTCGGCGTTGCTTACAATGCTTAATAGCTGTGCGTCGGGTGTGACTGTTGTCAATATCGATAATGGTTTTTCGGCTGGGGTGACGGGGACTTTAATTAATAGAAGAGTTGAAAATGCAAACAATAGAAAAGATACCTGAGTTAAAACTGAGAACTGCTGATGGTCATAAGGGGGACTTTGGCAGGGTTTGTATTGTTGCGGGCAGTTTCGGTATGGCTGGGGCTGCTGGGCTTGCGGGACGGGCTGCTCTGCGGGCTGGGGCTGGGCTGGTACGAATTGCTACTGCTAAAAGTGTGGCCGGTATTGTGGCTTCAATGGAGCCCTGCTATACGACTATTGCTTTGAGCGAAGATGGCAGTGGCAGGATTTCCGGCAAGGCGATAAATACCATTCTCAAATTAACCGGCGAGAATGATGTGCTTGCGTTTGGGCCTGGGGTCGGTGTGAGTAATGGAATAAAAACTATACTCGAAAAACTTATCGAGCAGGAGGGACTTAAACTTGTTATCGATGCTGACGGGTTGAATAATCTGGCTAAGATAAAGAACTGGCCTAAAAAGTTGAAAGCTGATGTTATCTTGACACCTCATCCGGGTGAGATGAAAAGATTGTGGGGTGGTCTTTCTCGTGAGCCTTTAGCTGACGATCGCAGTACGCAGGCAGCAGAACTTGCGAAAAAGACTGAAGCCACTGTCGTCTTAAAGGGTGCGGGTACTATAGTTAGTGACGGCGAAAAAGTTTATACCAATAAGACCGGCAATCCGGGCATGGCTACTGCCGGGTCGGGTGATGTGCTTACGGGGGTGATAGCCGCTCTTATCGGTCAGGGTTTGAATAATCTTGATGCCGCTGTACTGGGGGTCTACATTCACGGTCTGGCTGGTGACATCGCCGCTGAAAGAGTAGGGCAGGTGAGTCTGATCGCTACCGATATAATACAAGCTTTGTGTGATGCTTTTAAGAAAAGTTAAAATATTTTTTAAGGAGATTGATTATGGCTAATGAAGCACAGCAGTTTTATGAAAAGTTTAAAGTTGATATGGGAAAAATGCAGGAACAGATCCCAGATACAATGAATGATTTTTTCAGTATGTTCTCAGGTATTATGAAAGACGGTGCGATTTCCGTTAAAGAGAAAGAGCTTATTGCTCTTGGCATCGCCGTTGCCCAGCCCTGCGTGCCCTGTATCAGGCTGCATGTACAAAAATCCCTTGCCGCCGGCGCAACAAAGGAACAAATTCTCGAAGCGGCCTCTGTAGCAGTCATGATGGCAGGTGGTCCGGGACTTACACATATTCCGATGGTAATCGATGCCCTGGAAGCCTTAAGTTCCTGAGAACAGATCGGGTACACTTTGAAAGATATCTATGCAGCCTATCCATGATAGAAGAAGACTGGTAGAACAGGAAGGCCACAGGCATGCTGTAAAACGAGGGCAGTTTGGCAAAGTCCATTTTGAGAATTTTCCCTTGCTCATGAGCGTTTTGAAGTTTCTGCTGAGGGTTACTTTTATTTCAAACATAGGCCATCGTAATGCCGCCGCGATAAAGCTTGAACATAGTGAAATTGTTCTGGATGAGTTGCCCGTTAGCTTCGATGGGATACGGATACTGCTGATAACCGATTTGCATATAGAGGGGATCGACAGTCTTGTTGAGAGTATTGTTTCTGCCGCGGGTAAAACCGATTATGACTTTTGTGTTCTGGGGGGCGATTACAGTTTTCACAGAGACCAGGGCAGCGGGCCGGCATATTTGAAAATGTGTGAACTTGCGACCAGACTAAAAGAAAAAACACCTGTTTATGCGGTACTGGGTAATCATGACAGATACAGTATGGCCGAATTACTCGATCAATGCGGGGTCGAAATGCTCTTAAATGAAAATATCCGCATTGTAAAAAACGGCGAAAATATATACCTGTCAGGTCTTGACGATTGTCACTATTACGGTGCCGATGATATTGGGCAGGTTCAAAGCGGTATTGCCGACGGTGTCTGTAAGATAATGGTATGTCATTCTCCCGAGCGGTATAAAGAAGCGGCCCGCGCAGGATACTCACTATATCTGGCTGGGCATACTCACGGCGGACAGGTATGTTTGCCGGGAGGAGCAGCGATAGTCACTTCCACATCGGTACCGAGAAGACTACTCAAAGGCAAATGGAAACATGGGGCAATGAAGGGATTTACTTCGCGAGGTGTCGGTTCGACAGGTGTGGCGGTGCGTTTCTTTTGCCGGCCGGAAATAACAGTTATCACTCTCAGAAGCAAACTTAGTAAAAATGAAAGAACTGCTTAAAAAATTAGTTCAAGCTGACTCTACGCCGGCAAAAGGAGAGTTACTTACAGCCCAAATAATAGCCGAACACCTGAAAAGTTTCGGCATAGAGCCGATAGTCGATAGCTGGGACAATAATAGAGCAAATATTATCGCAGTGGTAAATTCGAGCGGTCAAAAACCAGCTCTTGTATTTGTTACCCATCTTGACGTTGTTCCGTCAGGTGCTGGTAAATGGCAGACACCGCCATTTGAAGCGATCGAGAAAGACGGAAAAATTTTCGGTAGAGGTTCGGGTGATATGAAAGGCGGCATCGTCGCCATCATCACCGCTATCGAGGAAATTGTCAAATCGAAGGTTAAATTGCAGGGTGACATTATTTTCTCAGGCACCGCAGGCGAAGAGACCGACAGTTGCGGTATCAAAAGATTTGTAAAAGTATCCTCTGGCCAATTACCCGAACTGGCGGGTATCGTTATTCCTGAGCCGACAGATTTCGAGATCGTGACGGCTCATCGTGGTATGCTCTGGCTCGAGATAACTACCAAAGGTAAAACTGCCCATGGCTCGATGCCGCGATTAGGGATCAATGCTATCGATTCGATGATGGCTGTGCTCGGCCGGCTTGAGGCATATAAAAAACAAAAACTGCCCGCGGGTTGCTCGATGAGTATCAACACCATTGCCGGCGGAAAAGCTGTCAACGTCATCCCCGATAATTGTACTGTCGCGATAGATCTGCGCACCGAAGCCGGCAAGGCAGGGGATTGTTTTATCGATGATCTTAAAAACATCTTTGCCGAATTAAACGAACGTGACTCTAAATTCAAGGCAGAGGTTTCGGTTATTCGCAATGTCGGCGCCCTGGAGACCGACAATGACTGTGATTTTGTAAAAACATTTTGCAAAGCTGTCGAGATAACTGAAACTCGATCTGTTGGATTTTGCACTGACGGGCCATTCCTGGCTGATTTGGCACCGGTGATAATTTTCGGCCCGGGCAGACCCGATCTTGCCCATAAGCCAGACGAATACATCGATCTTGCCGATGTAAAAGAAGCTGCCCAATATTACAAAGAGATCATTTTTAAGTTTTTAACGTGAGCTTGTCAAAATCAGTTGTAGTTTTCTGATCGGCTTAGCCGATTAAAATATTATGGTTTATGTTGAGGCTATTTTGGCGTTGTTCGCGATCGTTGACCCCATCGGCAATATCCCAATTTTTCTCGACGTCGCAGAGCACATACCCAACGGCCAAAGTCAAAAGGCCTTTAATACCGCGGTCACTGTCGGCGTGATCATACTTTTAGTTTTTTCATTTGCAGGCAATGCGATACTAAATTACATCTTCCACATTCAGTTGGCCGATCTGCAGCTTGCAGGCGGAATACTGTTGTTGATCATCGCTATCGACCATCTGATAATCGGCTCACTTCGTAGGTCGGTAGCGGTTCAGGGTTCATTTGGACCTTATCAAATCGGCTGCGTGCCTTTAGCCTGTCCGCTATTGGCAGGTCCCGGTGCCATGGTGACATCTCTGACGAGACTGGAAAGTTCGGGCCCGGCTGTCGCTGTCATAGCCATTGTTGTAGTGTTTGGGATACTGTGGGTGATAATGCGATTTGTCCAGCCGATACACAAAATACTTGGCCGATTGGTTTGCATGGTATTCTCGAAAGTAATGTGCCTGTTCATCGCCGCTATCGGGATACACATGATAATGGCAGGCTTGCTGTTTTATTTGACGGATTCCGCTGCAACACTGAACTGAAGATAAAGAGAGGATAGACAATGCAGCGACAGTGATGATTTTCTCCTCTCTACTGCTCTGATTTTGAGCTTTGCTCAAAATCGGGGTGGGTGGACGATTTTAGAACTACCACAATTTTGTATCCACTTAAGTACGCAATAAAGTTTATAGTATAAATCATTACAGATAGATTTTTTCGAAACATAATTTTGTTTGCAAATTAAGCCTATACCCGATGTATGCACATCTAAAGAAACCACAATCTGAGAAGTTGTGAGCCCTAACTTGATGTCGTATTTCTTCAAGGGTATCTTCGCAGAACCCAGGATCACGTTCTGTCAAAAGCAAAAACCCTTTTCCATATTCTGTGGAGGTTGCAGAATATGATTGCTTAATCAGCTTTTTTTCAAGGACTTGCACAAAAGCTGTAGCAATCCTCGAATCCGGGGCAACGATTGGATGCTCAGAATGAGGGCAGGGATGTTCGCCCGGCGTAATATATGAATATTCTTCACGTGCTTCGTCATTAGATCGATAAATATCCGCATGCTCTACCCAAGAAATTTGGTCTCCAATTTTGATAAGAGCATCAAAAGATTCAGAGTTTTTTGACCACTTTGTAACGCTCATTTTCTGATGCGAGTTGCTGCTGTAAAAATCAACAAACTTATTTATTACCGATTTTTCGTGGCCCTTTTTAATCAGTTTTCTTGCATTCATTTCAGCAATTCCTTTGAGCAGTTGATCAGTTGAACAGGAGACCGCAAGTGATTGAGGATTTTGGAACTTTAATCTTAATTATCAACGTAAGCTGACTTTCAACTGCTCGCCTGTTCCAATACTCACCTGCTCTATTTTTCGGGCTTTGCCCGAAAAATCGGGGTGATAGGATTCGAACCTACGGCCTCCTGGTCCCAAACCAGGCGCTCTAGCCAAGCTGAGCTACACCCCGGACAAGCCGATAATCCGCTCAAAAATGCCATTCTACACGAAACTGCGCGACTTTGCAACAAAATCTCTTTTCTTTCGTATAATTTTATTATGCCGGAATTGCTTTGCTGCTATTGATTTATGTTCTTTGCACCAAAAAAAACGCTTGCATTGTACCGCTGGTTTATATATAATCCTAATGTCGGTGCCGCTTTCTTGGCGAAAAATATAATGGTATTATGAAAGCTGGAACTGAAAAAAAACCGATAGTCCTTGTGCTTGTTGTTGTGGGACTTTGCCTGTTTTTCGCTGTCAGCAGGGGCAAAATCGCCATCGGCAGTTCAGGGGCGGATGTGGATCGGCACGGAGGACCGAATCGAAATAATTCCGGTACTGATTGAGCGTGACTGCTTGGGTATCGCAATGATATGATAATGCGGAAAACCGCAGGGAGAATGAATTTTTATGGCTGGTATGTTTTATTCATTACAGGAAGTGGCTGAAAAACTTAACAAAACCACTGACGAGGTAAAAGCAATCGTCCAGGAAGGAAAGCTGCGAGAATTTCGTGACGGACCTAACCTGCTGTTCAAGGTTGATGAAGTCGAGGCTATGATGTCTGACACTGCGGCTATGCAGGCGCAGCCTTCTGTCGATGAACCACAGCCCGAGCAACCAGCTGACGAAGAGATTATGATCAGCGACGAAGCCCTTGAAGCTTTCGATGATTCAGAGCAGATAAACGATGAAACTATACTGCTGGCCGAAGAAACGCCGGCTGATGAAGAGGTACAATTATTAGATGATGCAGTTCGCCCGGCTGATGAACCGATGGATATAAACGACGAAACTGTACAAATGGCTGAAGAAGCCTCACTGCCTGGTGACGAGGATATGCAGCTTATTGACGAGGATATACCTGTCTCGGCTGAACAGATAGAGCTCGAAGACGCTCTGCCGGCAGATGAGGAATTAACACAGGATGACACTGTCGTCGATAACGAGGGACTTAATGTCCTTGACGAGACGGGAGGCCAAAGCCAGAACGATTATTTATTGGCTGATGATTCAATGGATGAAACTCATATTGTTTCTGACGAGGCTTCGCTGGAAGAGATCGAAGAAGATATTAATCTCGATACTTTCGGCTCAGGCTCTGGATTGCTCGACCTTTCGCTCCAGGCCGACGACACTTCGCTCGGCGGCATACTCGATGAGATTTATACCCCGGAAGGTGAGGACCAGGGCAAAGAGTCTTTTGCTTCCGCGGCGCCAATGGATATTGCTGCTCAGACCGAAGAGATGCTCGCCGAAACCGAGGATGAGCCGGCCTTTGCTATGCCTTCTGCCGCACGTGCCTATGAGCCGGAACCGGATGCCGTCAGTAACGCTTTTGGGATTATGATGTTTCTGCCGCTATTGGCGGTTATATATACCGCTGTCATAATGACAGGCGGAATCTTCGGCGTTCGTCCAGCTATATTAGATCAGTTACAGGGCTTGATATGGTACATAGTAGCAGGCATAGGCGTACTTAGCCTAATAATAGTAGGCATACCAGCCTTGACCAGCGGTTCAGGATCAACAAAGACAGCCAAAGCAAAACCAAAAAAAGCAAAAACAAAAAAAGAAAAAGCACCCAAAAAGAAAAAAGAAAAGAAACCAAAAAAACAAAAAAAGAAAAAGTAACCGCGAATTTCACAGATTTCGCGGATTTTCCCTTTGTTGAAATGGGCTGATGTTGATTTTTGGGTTAAAAATGGGGATTTGTTTGATCATTTGCGCAGATATATAGGCAAAAAGTTGCAAAAAAGCGCAAAAATTTACAAAAATGCGCATGAAATGTACTGAAAAGTGCGCTTTTTTGCAAAAAGGTGCGTGAAAAGACGCTTTTTTTGCGTTTTTTTGCGCGATACCTGCGCATTTAATTGAGTTTTTCTGGAAAAGTACCGAAAAGTCTAATACAATCCATCGAATAATATTGGTATAATATATTAAGCACAGAGTAGAATGGAATAATCTTTAATTTGAGCTTTAACGACGCGGCGTTATTATGACAAAAGAGGAAAAAAATAGTACATCACTAAATCTTGAGAAGCCACCCGTTGTAGAAGCATGGATAGAGTTTTATTTCGATTTGTCAGAAGAAGAGATTCCGTGGACAGAGGCAGATGCTACAACTTTCATAAAGGAAAGTTGTACAGATTATGTACCGAAAGGCTGTGAATATTTTGCAAAAATACGGTTTGATTCAAATGGAAAACCCGATTTTACAAAAACAGATGAATCTTTTAGTCGAATAAAGGCGTTTACGAAAGACGGACAGTATTGTATCCAAGCAAGTCGAAATGCTTTAATCTTTAACCAGATAAATAAAGGTGATTGGCCTGGTTACGAGATAATGCGAAATAAAGCATTTGAAGTTTTAGGTAAATATTCAAATTACCGTCATTTTGAGAACTTATTAAATATTTGTCTACACTACCGTGACATAATTAGTATTCCACGAGAGGGTGAAGAAATTGAGCTAAAAGATTATTTTAAGATATACCCGCATCTTGAAGAATCTTTTGGAGATTTTTGTGATCTAAAGTTAGACCTTGTTTTGCCACAGTCTCCGGGAGAAGGGGTAACCTTTTTTAGTTTTTTGGGTTTACCAAGAGCAGCAGGTTGCGAAGATTTTTTTAAATTCCAGATGGACTGGCATATTAATCCTTATGATAGTTCAATAATGTGTTTTGAAGAAGCTAAAGATTGGCTGAATTTAGTACATTCAAATCTAATAGAAAGATTTGAGGGAGCATTTACTAGTAAAACGATGGAGTTATTTAGAGGTAAAAAAATATGATATGCGTTGATATCCAAAGTTCTTTAATTTCTTACCAGCATGAAGCTGTAGAGGGCGTTAAGTACTCTTTACGGGAAATCTATTCTAGCATGAATTCTAGCAGTTTTTATCGAATGCAAGAAATTAGAGTTGGTGAGACAAATTACAAACTCCTTTCTCCCATTAAAGCTTTAGTAAGTTATGACCCTAATGAAAAGAAATGGGAATGCAGGTTTCCCCCAAGGAAACTTGATTATGTAGGCATTTCCAATGATAGCCATGAAGATGCCATTGCTAAATTCAAGTATCAAGTGCATGTCCGTTTCCAGCAATTGTATTCTAAGAGACCTTTTGAAATGACAGAAGATGAATATGATGAATGGATAAAAATGGCAAATACCATTGATCTTTTGCATTATAAAACAACAACGCCTATAGAAACACATGAGGTAGGTTGCATAAGCTATGGAAAATTATCTTATCCTCATAGAATAAAATGGCTAACAGATGAAAATTACATTATTAATCCTTCTAAAGTCCCTGACAAGTTGATAAGCTGCAAAACGGGACAATGGATTGAGGCTGCTGTCAAAAGAGATGCAGTCACTCATCAAGTTCGTAATATTAGCTCTATTAAGAAAATTAGGTTTCATCTTCCAAGACAGGAAGAAACTCATCAGTATTTGGACAATATAGGGAAAATTGAAATGGCTGAAGAATAATTAAACTTCCTGCAGTTACAATATGGTTGACGAACATAAAACTATTGAATGTTGGTTTCTCGATGTAGGGCAAGGCTCTTCTAATGTTATTTATCTTGGAAATGGAGAAGCGATAGTTATTGATTGTGGCCCGGGCAGATCGAAGCAAACCCTGCGGTTTCTCGAAAGACATGTCGACAGTATCAAGGCTTTAATTTTTTCTCATAATGATTCAGATCATATTAACGGGGCGGTGGGTGTTTTAACCAATTTCTTTGATATAATTGAACATATCTATTTTTTAGCAGACGGAAAACATGAAAAGATCGTAGGCATATTAAACACATATGACTCAAAAGATAAATTGCCCAAATCACGTTTGGAATATGGAGTTGATGAAAAAGGTGTTATTTATAATGACGGTGAAATAAAATTAGAGGTTATTTATCCCGGCTTTATTTCAAATATCGGGGCTGAAAAAGCCGGTACTAGGAGAGCTAATCAGACCAGTGCAATACTTAAGCTAACATGCGGTAAAAAACGTGTAATTTTCTCAGGTGATGCCACAATTGAAGCATGGGAGCATATTTCAGAAAAGTATTTTAAAGAACAACCATTCCACTGTGATATTATGACTATTCCTCATCATGGAGGAAAAATGACATCTCAAAAAAACGAACTAGATGTACAAAAGAAGATGTATTCTGAAATCATAAAGCCAGAATATGGAATAATATCAGTAGGAACTTGTAATCGTGATGAACACCCATGCCCCGAAACAATTTCTGCGCTTATTGATTCTGGTGTTGAGGTGTTGTGTACCCAGATGACCTCACAATGCTGTAGCGACCTTGAAAAGATACGAGAGGAAAGTCGAATAATAACTCAGCCGTCTCTTTCATCCCGTGAGAAGAAAACAACGGTATCAGGTAAGAGTAAAGATATTGCTTGCTTGGGTACAATAACAGTTAAGGTTAGTCAGGAAGAAATAAAAATTGATCAACTTAAAACACACGAGCAAAACAAAAAGATTTTTAATAAAATAACAAAATTCAACTCTTTGTGTGCAGGGCTTGAAAAGACTGGCAGTTAGGGAGTAAATTAGTACATGACAAATATGGTGCGGGAATGACTAAGAGGAATATCGAATATCGAACAAGGAATAATGAATTGTGAATTGTGACTCCTTGCGGTGCAGGGGAGTTAACATTAAAAAACAACCCCACGACACGTCGTGGGGCTAAATGAAAATCCGTGTTGGATCTGTGTTAATCTGTGGTTACAAAAAATGGTTCCGGAGCCACGGAGGAATGACAATGCCTTTTATTGCCGGTGCGGGGGGTTAGTTGTGTGGTTTTGCGTTTATTAGGGCGGCTAAGAGTATGTGTCTTAGTCTGTCTACTGATAGCTTTTCGAGGTAGTCTTCGCTGAAATCGAGTCTGAATCGGCCTTTGAAATTTTTGATCCTTTTGTGAAGCTCGGTTCTGCCTAATGATGCGATCGAGGTGGCTGTTTGTTCGAATTTTTGTCTTGGGGTCATGGTTTCACCTCTATTTATGAAAATCAATAATCCGGTTATCCTGACAGTATCCACATCGTCAAAAGGTTAGAGCAGCTTTTGTAGGAAATCAAAATCATTGGCTAACCCTCAAAATTGATTTATTATTGGGCTAAATTTTTTTTTGTTATTTTTGCTTTTTTTGCTAACGTCTGATAAGTTTACACTCTTGTCCAAGGTAAGGCTTTTGGACGAGAGTAGAAAGTAGAGCAGGTGAACAGTAGAACAGTAGATGTTGTTTCGCCTTTGGCGAAGCTGTTTTATGGGAATTAATGATGAAGACGCAGCAGTTACATTATGATCTGCCTGGTGAGTTGATAGCACAACGGCCCGCCGAAGTGCGAAGTCAGTCGCGTTTGCTGGTTTTTGACCGGCTAACAGGCGAAATTAAAGATATGCGCTTTGACCAGATAGGCCAATTTCTTCGTAATGGTGATTGTCTTGTGGTTAATGATACGAAGGTTTTGGCTGCGAGATTTTTCGGCTGTCGCAAAACAGGAGCTAAACTCGAGGGGCTGTTCCTTGCGGAAAAGGAAAATGGCGATTGGGAAATAATGCTCAAGGGGGCGGGTAAGGTAAAGGTCGATGAAAAGTTCATAGTTAAAGATAAGGACGGCGGGGAATTTGCCGAGGCGGTGCTGGTTGAAAAGCTTGGGCAGGGGCGGTGTCTTATAAAGGTAGAGGCTGATGGGGCTTGTGAAAGTGTTCTTGAACGGATCGGGTTTGCTCCTTTGCCGCCGTATATTAAACGAGATGACGATGTATCTGCGGCGGCGATAGACAGGCGGCGGTATCAAACGGTTTATGCGGCTAACGGCGGTGCGGTTGCTGCGCCGACGGCAGGGCTGCATTTTACCGAACAGCTTATAACGGAGCTTAAAGAGGCGGGGGTGTGTTTTGCTAATGTTACGCTGCACGTGGGTGCCGGGACGTTTCAGCCTATAACCGTTGAGAATCTCGAAGAGCATGATATTCATGAAGAGCGGTTCAGTATCGATGAGAGTAACGCGGAGATAATAAACACGGCCAAGGCTAATGGCGGGCGGATAATCGCTGTCGGTACGACCAGTGTTCGGACGCTTGAGACGGTGGCGGAGGGTGGATCGGTCAGAGCTGGCAGCGGTGTGACCAAGCTGTTCGTGACGCCGGGGTATGAGTTTAAAGCGGTCGATGCGATGATAACAAATTTTCATCTGCCTGGCTCGACGCTGCTTGCGCTTGTTGGCGCGTTTGCTGGGCTGGAAAATACGTTAGCAGCTTATCGTCATGCGATCGAGCAGCGGTATCGTTTTTATTCATACGGCGATGCGATGATCATATTGTGATGGCCTGACCCCCGAAAAGTGTACCATTGCTAATTAGAGAGTATCCGATAAAATGAGTTGGTT
>JBHPGW010000054.1:0-17558 GCA_042569785.1 Planctomycetota bacterium
CGAATCCGCTAATTCAGGCAAAAAAAGAATTTACAGAAAAAATGTTGCTTAATCAAAAATAATCTGTTGCAAACAAGGAAATCCCCGTTGTCGCTGGTTGGTATGATCTTTTAATGGGTTAAAGATCATAGCCTGTAAAGCGCTTGGTCTATGGTTACCACGTAAATATGTTTGGATGATATGCTCAAGTTGGTTAAAAGTATTACCATTATCTCCAAAGGCGATCAGGCGTTCGAAATATATTCCATTACGATTTGCAGGACATTTTTTTATTAGTGGTAAAATGTTGTGATATCGTTCAAATAGCTGTTTTCTTTCTATCTTAGGGTTCCATAACGACCAGGGGAAAATCGTATTTGCCACAGTATTGCAAGAACTCCTTAGATATTTATCAAGCTCCCCACGAATTATTTCGTCTTCTTTAATTTCACCGTTCTCAAAATTATCAACCCTTATAAGCAAAGGAGTCAGGTTTGACATATGTGGCTCAAGAGCAGCAAGAAAAGCCTTTGCCCATGCAACGGATAGGTTTAAACCGCCTTGATTAATAAAAGGTCTGTAGTTTTCACTCATCTTCAGGGTCCTCCAGATGTCTGTAGCGACACTGACCGGTATATTCTTTACGTGAAACTCGTACAAATGCCGCCCAGTTTTTATCATTACTATAAAAGCGTCCAATGCCAGGACGGACGCCCTGGAAAACATGGTCTATTTGTGTATATGAACAAGGTTCAACACATTTCCCTTCAAACTTAATATCATTCTTAACTAACACAGAATCACCAACTTGAATGTCTATAGGCCTGCCAGTCCACTCTCGATCAACTACAATTAAATTTGCAGGTAGTTCCTGACAAAGCAGAGCCTTTCGAATTTTTTTCAGGGAGGTCTTACATGATTTCTCTGCCTGTTGTCTGGATAGCATGTTAAGTGAGTAACACATATGTTTGATTAATGTGGTGTAACCTACTCCAAGCCATCCGGAAATAATGTAGAATTGCTCAGGTCTGCAATCTGAAATAGACCAATGACGTTTGGCAAATCCATGGCTAACTGCAAGTTTTGGCATCAGTAAAAAACTTGCAAAACAATTGGCAATATATTCTTCTGTATTGAAGTTTCCGGCATTTTGGCCTTCGTGTAACTCATCAACTCGTGTACCGTGCCCAAAAACGTGGTGGCCAAGTTCATGCGCACAATTATATGCGGTTCTTCCATAGGGCCGGAGCGAGGACAAAATTATCCTTGGAGGTGACTCGTTGATATATATTCCCTCTGTACTCGGTAAAGAATCGAAATGGATCATGACTTTAAGTTTTTCTAATAAATCATATACGCACAAAGATTCATACAATTTAATGCCTTGGGTTTGTCGGATTCGTAATGCTTTATGAATTACGGATCGTGCAAGTTCCACTTTATTATTCATCAGAAGTGTCCTCACTGGTACGCAATGCTTTTAGCAAATCCAATATTCGTTCAAGATCTTCCGGCTTCAACTTAGAAAATTCCCTAGCAGCTAATTTAATGCGGTCAGATTCTTCCACTCCCTCTGTTTTGTCTAAACCAGTTAGCCACGACATGCTGACATCATAGATTTCTGATAATTGAGTCAACTCTTCCGCTGAAACTTTACGTCTACCAGCTTCCATTTCAGAAACCGAAGGGCGATGGAGCGAGAGCATTGTGGCAACTTGTGCCTGTGAAAGTCCCGCCATCTCACGAGCCAATCGAAGACGTTCTCCTATCCCTGATGATTTCGATTTTTTGTCATCCATTATGTTTTTCTCCTTACTCAGAAGGGTTCACCTTCGATATGAGGCGCTCTGTAATCTCTCTAACACTTAAGGCTTGGGTACCATCATCAGAAACACATAAATTGTTGCCAGGCCACTTAATTTCTTCCGGTAACATCACAGTCAATTCCAAACCATTCTGGCTATCGAAACCCGACAAGCCGCCAATAGGAATGGTATCTTCACTAATATCTGGTATTTCTCGGCCACTTAGTTGCTGAATTTGCTTGAGAATTTCAATTATTAACTTCATTATTTCATCTCTATTCATATGACACCTACCTTTCTTACATTGCGTAATGAAATCTTACCATGTCGCGATTTTATGTCAAATAAAAATTTCAAAAAAATCAAGTTTTCCATATTTTTCTCAGAAATTAGACTAGAATCGACTGATTGACCGATCAAATTATTGTGTGGGTGTGTTTTTAATAGCAACTTGGGGTTTTTTCGCCAAAAATCAAGGGTAAGGTGGATTATTGGGCAAGTAATCCGAAATTCTTTATATATAAAGTTTGACCACACTTACTGAGAGGCTGTGTCACAATAGAATCAGCATCTTCTTTGTTCAACTGGTAAACGCTAGTTGCTTTTGCCCCTATCTTCTGATAACCCCAGCGAGGATTTTCTTTTTTGAGTTTGATTACCAACTTGACTATTTCGGGACTAATCGGCGGCCTGCCGACTTTCCCTCGATTGCAAGAACCATCATACTTTTCAGCGATAAGTTTGTTATACCAACCTATCACAGTATCTGGCGTAAATAACTCGGTACATTGCTCAAGCATCTTTCGGCTGAGTCTTTTAGCTTTAGCTGCAATTCTCATTCGTTGACAATTAGTCAAGATAATACGCTTGTTCTGTTTCTCTTGATGTTCAACAAGTACACGAACCTGTTCCCGAAGATAGTCGATAGCCTTGTAAAGCTCCTTGTCAATGCAATAAGCTATACAACCGACCAACGTGAGCCATAATTTCTGTTTCATAGTCTGAAGATACTAACAAATCAACATAAAATTTGCAATGACGTTCGTCCGATCGCTTTTTATCTCTATATTTTAAAAGAACTTATGGGAAATTAATTTTTGTACTGCACGCGGTAGCGAACCACGTGCTGACCGCTGAGCATCATGCCGTCGATGCAATACCTCTGCCAGTCGATGATCTCAGCGGCCCAGAGACTGCTTGAAAAAATTACAATAAAAGCCAGAGATATCAGCAGGTTCGTTTTTTTAGACATTATACACCTAACATGAAATCGAAACTGACCATTTATAAGTTATATTGATGCTTTATAGTCAGCTATTATAAACCTACTTTTGCCACCTGTTGTCGGGCTAATGCTATTTGTTTTTTCAAATTTTATTCTTATGGAGTAACCAAAAAGATTTTGGCAACGTCTCAACAATGTCTCCTCAATAGAATCTCTTTCAGTCGCTAAGTCCGTCGTATATCGAATTGTAAGATCTCCTTTAGGATTTTGTAAGAATTGGTATTGGCGTACAAGTGGATGAACCATCATATCTCTAACTTGCTTCCAGGGAACAACTTTACCATTAGGAATAGATAGGTCTTCACTCATTCTACCAATAATCTCGGCCATCATAGGAAGCTTACGACCACAAAGGCATAAATCAGACTTCAATCTGGCAATATCACCATTTTTATAACGGATTATCGGCATTGCGTAACGATTTAAATTGGTTATCACAACTTCGCCGGATTCATTTGGTCCAACTATTTTGTCATCGTTAACTATCTCTATCACAATATTATCTGCATTTATATGATAACCGGAACCATCAATACACTGCCATGCTATATCTCCTGCTTCACTGCAAGCGTAAATATCCGCAACTTTACACTTGAAAGTATCTTCCAGAAGATACCTGTCTTCTGGACTTAGGCTTTCGCTCATAGTCAGGATTATATAAGTTTCAAAATAAGGAAAAACTCCATCCTTAATCCGATAGGCAAGTGCTTTTATAGCTGACATATTTCCAATCAATGCCGGTTTTCTCATGCGAGACAAAAGTTGATTAGCATACTGGATATTATCACAACTCTCTATATAAGGATTGACATAATAAGTCTTATGGATTCCCTGCAGAAATGTCCAATGAGATTTTCGATAAGGTTCGTTAACTGTGGAAAGTGGGGTTAATATGGAACGACCAATCAGACCTATTCCAAGCGCTTGTCGGCATCTTATTACTGCGGCAGAATTAAACCGACGAGAATTTCTGTCAGAAAAAATACATAAAGGAGTACCTGTGCTTCCTGAAGTTCTTTCAACCCGGCACTCAGGTAATTTAACAGGGAAAAAATCCCAGTATCTTCTACGTAAATCTTCTTTTGTGAGAAACGGAACTTTTACTAAAGTTTCGAGCCCCGTGTTTTTGTCAGGTTTGATACCTGCTTTTTCAAATATCTCACGGTAATATTTTATGTTATTATAACAATATATCATCAGTTTAGCTAGTTTTCGGTTTTGAATTTCTATGATTTCATCAGGCCTAAACTGTCGCTTTATGGCAGCCCTTGATTCTCGATAAGTTGAAAGGCAAAGGCTTATTTTGCCACATAACGTATTCATTGTTAAACTCTCCGTTTGAAATTCCCTCTAATCATTGCTTCAAAATAACACTACAGTACTGTTTAGATTTATTTGACATTGATAGCTATTTATTATACCTAACACTGTGCCAAATTAGCTTAAAACCCAACACAAATTTTAGGACTTTTTCTTGTGAAACTTGTTACTCAAGTACAAAGCCAATATAAGGTATATATAAAAATGGCTGTTCTTTCAAATTAGTTTCAAAAGTTATTTTTTCCTTAAAAATCCCAAGTTTGTTTGGTGCCTGAATCTGAACAGAGTACTCATAGATGCCCTTTTTTTGCCGCAATAATTCAAGGCCAACACTTTTGTCAGTGGGAAAAATATTGAGACTCGTCTTGCCTCTTATGCTTGAAATTCTAAATTGGCTTTTGATCAATTCATTTTTGTGGACCTCACCTAGATTAATCCCCTTGGGCTCCACTTTAAGTGGGCCAATGATATTTCCTTTTACCGGGATATCTATTGCATACGTCCCATTTGGATCTACTATTTCAACAATAATCTTTTCGTCCAATACTCCAATCGGTGTTTTGGTATTTAATTTACAAATTAGAACATTTCGATTCTTGTTATATTCCACATCAATATGAGGATTGGACGTTTGCACGTCGGTTATTTTCCACTCTGCAAGTTTACCATACTTATTCACAATATTTACAAGCCTTATAACCTCCACTCCTGACAAGATGTTACCAAAATTAATTCCGTTAGGTTCGAAAGCAACTTTAGGCAAAAATACAAATCCTTTTAATTTAACTTTAATAGGGCCAAATTCTGATTTCTCAAGAGTAATCAGACACGGTTTATGAAAGTCGCCAAGCATATCAGCCGTATCAATAGTTAGCTCAATCTTCGTATTTTCTCCAGGTGCGATTTCTTTTTTTTCCACAATAGAGGCTGTACATTCACATGGAGTTGTAACTCCTTTTATATTCACAAATTCGCTTGTACGATTTTCAATAATTAAACTATGCTTAATTTTTATATTTTGTCTAATCCTGCCGAAAGTAATTTCACACTCTTTAGCAACCTTACCATTAATTTCGAGGACCGTCATATCGGGTCTTTCTGATTTTTGTTTCAGTTGTTTTTGTTTTCGACAGCTTGATACAAAAAATAATAAAATAGAGATAGATATTAATGCCAATAACCTTCTCTTAAAAAATGACTTGGTACTATGATCGTTTAATGGCTTAAATCTCCACTTAGCCCAAAGGGGCCATAAACCTAAAAACAGAATAACAATTAAACAATGATCAATTATTGTAATAGGCATAAACATTTTATTTATCCTTATCCATGCTTCCATTCCATTATTACTGCCATAACGATATGATTTACACAGTTGTATTTATTATAAACATTATGGCAACAAGAGGACATTCTGCAGAACTTATTCCTCTGTCATTATAATATCTGCATCCTCTTCTTTCTTTTTTGTTTTATTCACTTCTGCTTGTTTTAGGGCTTTATCACTTATTTGTTTGAGATCTGAAAAATTTGTACTTTCCATGATTTTGGGAGTAAGGAACAGATACGTTGTCTTGTACCGCTTTTCTATTGTTGTATTCTTAAATGCACCCCCAAGTATTGGGATATCAGATAGAAATGGAACCTTGTCTATAGTTTCGCTCTCATCTGTTGTCTGAAGGCCCCCAACAACTATCGTATAGCCATTAGGTACAGTTGCTTCACTTTGTATGCTGGTAGTGTTTCTGGGGGGAGGGACCGATGGAAGGCTTTGCTGAGCCACAAATGAATTTAGGGTAATCTGGTATTCGATTTTTAAATAATCCTCTTCACTGATATGCGGAGTTACAGCAAATTGAGTTCCGGCTTCGACAAACCCACCAAAAGAAGTTGTTGTTGTAGTTTCTCCTTGATTTATCTGAGTATAAGGCTCTTCGGCTATACTGTTTATATAACCTACAGCATTGTCATTTACGAGTAACTGAGGTGCTGATGTTATTCTTATATTATCATCTGATTTCAAGGCCTGAATTACGGCTTGAATTTTATCCGGACTGAGAACCGCTGCTGTTCCGCCGGGACTTACTACTATATCTCTAACTCCTGTTGTGGGGTCAAGATTTGTCGAAAGTCCAAAAAATGTAAAGGAAATGAAATCACCGGCAGCATGGCTTAATTCAATGCCCAAACTTAAATCATCTGTGGTTGTCACTTCTACTATCATCGCTTCGATTAAGACTTGTTTTCGCCTGATATCAAGTTCTTTAATGAGCTTTTCAAGTTCGCGGTGTTGCCTGGCGGTGGCCTGTATGACTATCGAATTAGTAGCTTTGTTTACAGACACTTTTGGCTCAATCCGGTGGGTAAATTTTTCTGTATTTGCTGTGTCATCAGCAGGTTTTTGACTTTCATCCAAAGATTCTCCAAACTCTAACTCACCTAATTCATCTTCTTGTTTGTCATCTTTTTGTATTAGCTCTTCGATCGTTTTGGCAACTTCGACAACATCAGCATTTTCAATTTTATATACTCGGATCACACCTGTTACATATTTGCCCGGGACGTCAATACTTTCGACAACACTGGCCATAATCCTGTGTATAGATGGAGGGCCTGTCAGAAGTATAGAGTTCGTTTTTTTTACAAGTGTGACCCCACCGTTACTACTATTATTATTTCTGCCAGATCCGTCAAGTCTTCTGTCATCTCTACCATAAACGCCTAGAATTCGTTCCAATCCTTTGTGAATTTCAGATGCTTCGACATAAATGAAGTGATAATTTTTAGTGGTCGGCTCTATATAAATATCGAGCTTTTCTACCAGCTTTTTCAAGCTTTCCATATCACCTCGATATGCTTTAATTATAAGTTGATTACTCCTGCCAAGGTAATGTACTACTATGTGTGCCTGAGGGCTTAATAAAAGATCGCCTTTTTTAGTTTTAGCATTCTCTATTTTTTGCTTTGAGATTTGCCCTGTTTTATTTTTTTGTGGAGCATTGTCCGGCCTCTCCTTATTAGAGAAGAGTGTTTGAAAGGTTTCTGCTAATGCTTTAGCATCAGCATATTTTAGGTCAATAACTTCAAGTGCCATATTGTCACCATATATATCAATTATAGCGATCAAATCCTTCACTTTGTTAACACTTGCCTTGACTCCTACAATAACTAACTGGTTAGCGTGACTGACTGGATATATTTCCATTTGATGTTGTGGCATCAATATTCCCTCTACGGTGGTTGATTCATTTGCCTTAGCCTCTTTATTACTGGAAGTAAAGTTTTTATTCTTTTTGTTTTTTCTTCGGCTTGCAAAAACCTCCTGTAACATTTTTGCAAGGCTTTCACAATCTGCGTATTTTAAGTTTATGACTTCGACAATAATATCTTGTCCTGGAGTATCTAGCTTTTCAATTGCACCAACAATAAATTTAAGATTAGCATTAGATTCGTAAAGCACAATGGTGCCGGTTTCTATGTGAACAACACATTTACCTAGCTTTGTTAGAAATGGCTTAATTACACTGGCAATCGAGGAGGCATCGGCATGTTTAAGAGGGATGATTTTTTTCGCGAGGCCGTAATGTTGCATATATTCATCATAAGTCATCACAGTAATTATATCTCCTTGCTTGTGATATATGAAACCAGCCAGTTTCACAACTGTTTCAAGCATCTCTTTGGCCGTTATATCCTTGGCCCATAGACTAACCTTGGCTCTAGTTACTTCCGATGATGGAAAAATACTCCACCCGGTTACATCGCTGATAATTTGAAAGGCCATCGAAATTTCGTTGTTACTAAGCTGTATTTCTGGAATGACAGGGTACTGCTTTGTATCATCCATTGAGAAAGGTGTTGTTTCTGCTCCACTGGAACCAAATGGATCGAAACCAACATTGGGATCATCTTCCCCGATAGCTAAAGATGAAAAAAGCATCAAAATTGCAAATAAAACGGTGGTGTTCATCCTAATAAAAGTAGTTGACATTATTTCCTCTTATTTAAAGACTTAAAATTACCTTGTGATCAACTATTGATATTTCTACGCTATTTTTATTTATATTCAAAACAGTAAAAAGGTCACTGACTGATTCTCCAACTTTGCACTTTTTTAAACCAGAACCTTTAATATTAATATAAGCTACCGGCTCGCCTTTCATTTTCATTATGCACTGAAGCTTGAGTTGTGATTTTATTCTTTCAAGGGTTCTGTCAGCGATTGGCTTGTCCCGTAATGGAGTTGAGGCTTTGAATAATCCCGGCTTGATCGCCCTTAAAAGCGGTTTAATATTCTTAATATCAGACTGTAAAATTTCAGATATATTATTAATAGATACCATCCTTGTGTCATTTGAAGCATTTGTGGTCTCGGATTCTAATCGAATAGGAACAGCTAACTCCAGCACAAGTATGACTATCAAAACCACATCTGCCATTGCAAGTATCGTATGTATTAAACGCCAAAAGCCGTACTGGTTTTTGAGTTTTATCATTTGCTTTTTCAGCATTTAATGACTCCTTACTTTTGATTCTGCCACAATTTTGCTGATAACAAATGATACTTGTACGTTGTCGGCGATTTCTCGTGGTTTTAGATCAAAGCGTTCTATGCGTATAGGATTAGGGTCTGTTTCTACTGCAAGGATAAACTTTAGAATATCTTTTATATTACCGAACATCTCAATTTTTATTGACAATCGTTTATAAAATTGGCCACTGTCGATTGGCAGTATCTTGATGGAGCGAATTTTTAAACTTAGTCTCGAATATAAATCATTTAGTTCACGAGTAAGCTGTGATATCTCCTGCTGGTCGTTACCACTGCTGATTAATAGCGGTTCAACTTGTGAATAAATGATGTCTACCCGATTTTTTGATAGCAAGTCCCTTTGTATCTTAGTTGATTTCAGCTGTAGTTGGTGCATGTGTTCAAGATTTAAAGCTCGCAGGGATAATTGAGGCTTTATAATAGTAGTAAAAATAAATCCACCAAATATCACGATTATTGCGATTATGGCCAGTTGCTTCTCGTTGTTTTTTTTCTTATCTGTATTCATAAATTAGTTGCTATGTATAATACAATTTGCCTTAAATTCTACAATACTGCCGCCTGGTCGCGGAATTTGCTGAGCGTTTATAATCTGGATTTCATTCAGTAATACTGCCTTTCTCATGGCATCAGTATATTCAAAGGCATTCGCCAACAAATCTGCGTGTCCTTGCATTTCAATATTTGCTTCATTATGTCCAAATTTAAACCTCAATTCGCTTATTGAGATAGCTTTTGGTGTATACTTGTAGAGATCTTCAAATATCTGTGTTATTTGCCCACGATTCGACAATTGATCCTGTATAGCTTTAACACGTTGGCGTTTACTATCGACGCTACTGGCGATGTGCTCTATCGGAGCAATCTGGGCTTCTATTTTGCGAGATGCCCTCTCTATCCTCCAGTTTGAGGCCCACAGACACAACCAAAGTAGCATAACTAAAAGCAACAATTCTGAGCCGGCAATTAAGCAATTGGATAATAATGCCTTTCGTTGCGATTTTGTTATTTGTTGCTTTGGAAGCAAATTAGAATAAGGATGTTTTGAATTTGTAGCCAAATCAAACAAGCCCGCTGCTATGGCTGCATTATAGCCGTTCTTAAAGATGTCTTTACTCTGTTCTGCTTCTACATCCTTAAAGTAAGATATTTTAGGGGTTGTGATGATGGTAATTTTGTCTGAAAAAGGAGTAGCAGGAAGATTAAGCAACCGTTTTTTTATTTCTGTCGTGTACTCTTTTACTCCAGAGAGAGAAATAGCCAATTCCTCTCTTAAAGATTGTGATAACTGTTCTTGCTGAAGCATTATTTCCTCAACGATTTTGCGTGGAGGCACTGTGAAATCTTTACTTGACAAAGGCAACTCGATTACTTTGTGAAGATTGCCGTCAATACTCGTTAGAATACAGCAAGAATATTCATTTACAAAGACGTTGATTTGTGGAGCAGATACTGTGGGCTCTTCTATAGAAAACCAATTGTGAAGTGCTAATGGCTCTAAAGTAACCCTGTGTGGTTTTATTCCAACGGATTCAAAAGGTTCTAAGATTTGATTGAGTGTGTTCAGTTTTAAAATACTGACCAGAACACTAAGCATATCTCCTTGCCTGCCCACGGTGGTGCATCCATATACAATTTCACTCAATGCCAAAGGTACCAAAGATGGAATCTCGAATTCGACCATCTTATAAGCTTCGGCCATATTTGTTGCAGGCAATGTAAGTGGCTTTAGGATACATGAACTTCTTGGTACAGTAATAATCCACTTTTTTACATGCAACTGTTTGGTTTCAATTAGCTGTTTAAGTTCTTTTAGCGAATTAAACTGTAAACAATACATCGCCTCGTTGTTGTTAACGTGAACAATAACACCGTCATTCTCCATCATTTCCAGTGTTGCCCATTCAGTCTTGATTTTTTCCTCTCTCATTAAAGCAGTCTTTCTAAATAAAGTATCTTCGGCTCATCCTCTGTCCATTTGACTATTGCCATCAAACAGCACTCGAATGTGTCATCCACTCGGGCATATGAGAATATCCGAAAATATTCAGAATCAACACAAAAGTACTGTTCCCATTCACCTGCTTCAATTGGTGAATCTACAAGTTCTTGTATTTTTCCCAAGTCTTCCAGGGTTGCAAAAGGGTCATCCTCAGTACCCAACTGCCCATCGTCCCCCGGCCGGTATGTGATTATGGAATCTGCAACATATCCATCCATTCGAAGGTGTGCAGCTAAGATTTCACTGGAAACGGTATTTATGTTCACTTTACCGTCAGCGTTGCCATACACGGTAAATATCTGAACGAGGCCCAGCCCCTCCCTACTATTATCAGGAACTCTGAAATCAATATCCCTCTCGCTTTCATTTAGATTTTTTCCAAGATAGCCACTGCGACTAACTGTTCTTACAAAAAGCAACTCTTTTAGGCTGGCGATGGGAAGATTCTTAGCTGCATAGGGAGGAAGTAGCCCCTGATAGAAATCAGTTTCTGCGCCTGACGGACTTACATCTTCATCTTCATCGGTCCAGTCAAGTATACAGGCTGCTAATTCTCGGCTAACACTGCCCAGGCTAATCCAACTGGTAGGATTTGATTTGTTAATATCAAAGTACCCGGATTCATCACGAAGGCTATATGTCAGCAACTGTCCTTCGACTGGGGCAAAATCTTTTAGTTGGTCAAAAAGCCCTTCTGTCTGCGAGGTGCTGGTGAATTGGCAAACACCCGCTATATTTATAGCAGAACGCTCTTTTTCACTCAAAAGAGTCTTTATTCTTTCGATACCACCTAAAGCTAAATAATAGACCTTTGTCCTCTGAGCGTTGGAATGGGCTAGTCTCATTTCTATACGAGTTCTGTAAGCCAGTCCAAGCGACAATATAACCATGCTTGCCAGCACGATTAACACAAGTATCAGTACACTCCCCCTTCGTTGTGATTTATTTCTAAAAGATCTCAAAAAAACATTCGCCTCAATTCTTAGTTTTACTAGCCAAATCCATATCAGAATCAGAAAAAAACACGCTTAATCTGTCATAACAGCGGAATTGCAAGACGGTTTGTTGATACTCTAAGTGCCTTTTTCCCATTTTAACGTGATTTTCTTGCTCACAACTGTCCACTGGCGTTATTATACAAAAAAAATAATTTTTCGCCCATAACTCCTTACGATAACAGTGATTACAAAAACTGTAAAATTTTTAAATTTTTCCTGATATTTCAGCCATTTTTGCAACTACTCTTATAGAAGCATAATTTTAGGAATAGCCCAAATGGGCTAAAAGTTCGATTCAGAACACGATAATATGGAAAAAACATCAAATATCATACTAAGATCTTTGGGTATATTGCTGCTGACAGAGGCAGCATTACTCGACAATAGTACAGTAACAAAGGCCTGGGAAACAGAAAGCCCCACCTTTGAGAATATAATCGGATCATTTGCTGTGGAAAATTACACAAGCAATGAAAAAGTTATCAACAACTCACGCGGAAAAACCGCTAAAAAGGAAGTGATTCCAAATGGACAGGTAATTGTTAAAAAAGTATGGAATATTTTGTTTTTTAGTTGATTTGTCAAGTTTGTAGGGGATAATTATCCCCGGAAAGGAAGTAATATCATGAAAACAAAACTATTTATTATTGTAATGCTTATGCTGTTAACACTTGTTTTACCGGGAGTCACCATGGCCGGGGGGAACTGTCCTTGCCATTATGTAAATGGCGACTCAGGATGTTGTGACGATTTTGGTTGTAGAGAAGATGAGGACGATCCTGGTGTCATTTGGGAAGATTTCACAGGATGCAGAGGCAATAAAAGGGAATGTGGGATTGACTGGGTGGATTGGCCTATGTTAGGTTGCTACTATAGTGATACAGCATGTATTTTCTTCGACGCATATTTAGACGCAAACTGTACTGAATTTATTGGTAGTGGTTATGAAGGCAGGCCCGAAGGATTCGGAGATTTTTGTTAGCTGATTAAAATACTAATTTTATGGGAGGGTAATTTGCCCTCCCCTTTTATATTTTTTTAAAAGATAGGAGTAAAAATGAAAACAAAGCTGGTCATAATCGTGTTCATATTAATCGCAACCTCATTTGCTAATGCTTCTGATGAGTCACCAGAACTGGATATCATTATAAAAAGGCTCAAAAGGCTTCAAAATTTGAAAGTAAACTATAGCAGTTTCGCAGTATTTACCCCACCGCAGAAACTTATTGATTCAGCGATCAAGAATAAGAAGAAGTATTATGATACCGGCTTACTCATAAGTGAAAGAAACTTCTCCTATCTTTCAGGAAAATCAAGACACACAAGCAGTATTATTGTGCGAGAGCCAACGGATGAAATAAAACACATGGTTCCGGAGGTTATTTTTCAAGATATTTCATTTCCCGGAAATAGAGTCGAAGAATTCTCAACAAATGAAAAGCAGCAATACAACGTAGGGAGAATAAAAAAGAAAGAGCAGCGTAAATTGCTAACTGAAGGAATAGAAATGGGGCTTGGCTTAAGAATGTGGGGGCAGAATAAATGGCTCGAGCCAAATGAAATTAAGAATATGAATATCGACACTTCAGACTCTGGCTATCTCATCTTAACTAAAGTTGATAAAAAGGGATGTACCCATGAATGGTCTTTCAAAACTGACATGAAATATGCATTAGAATCCTATAGAAGATTAATCCCACCATATAGCTTGCCAAATATCGAGTACAAGATGGGGGGATTTAAGGAAGTTGACGGTATTTTCCTGCCCTCTGAGATGACCTATGAAGTTAAATATTTGAAGGATGGAGAACTTAAAATAGCCCAGAAGCATGAATACAGTATAGAGAATTACAAAATTAATGATCCAAATAACACCCCTGATAGTTATCACATAAAATGGCTGGAAAACACCTTAATTATAGATGAAATCTCAAGAGTAGGTATGTGGTGTAAAGATGGAATGCTGCAACCTGAAAAGGATTTTTATCTTGACGCCCTCGATGATTTTAACGATTTTATTCCTAAAATGAACTTTGACATCGAACGGGATTCTAATAGGATGAAGATGTTTATTCCGGAAAAAGAGTTTGCTCTCTCTAAGAACATTGCATATGTACATGATTTATCAAGAAAAAAGTTGTTCCTGCCGAAAAAAAACGATAACATGAAGACTGTTTATAAAAGTTTAAGCAAATCAGGACAAGGTGATATTGCCTGGGACAAAGATAAACTGTTAATAACTCGAGATGCAAAAATTACAGAAGATTCTCTGGGGCCAAACAAACTGATACTGGTAAGCGACACTGCATTTTATCAATTAGTCAAGATCCCAAGTAAAATAAAACTTCCGGTGATATTGACTATAAAAACTAAGAATGAAAGACAATTTGAGGTCAAAATTCATTCCATAGAATCTGATGGCATCTGGATTACTACTTCGCAGAAAAATAAAATATCAAAAAAAATGTCTTGACAACTTTCCCTTGAGAGAAATAGAATCAAATTCTACCTTAAGGTGACTTTAAGGACGAAAAATGGGATGTCCTGCTAAGAAAGCTGGCTTTACGCTTGTTGAGCTGCTTGTTGTAATTTCGATAATTGCATTGCTGATGTCGATTTTAATGCCGGCTTTATCCAGCGCAAGACGGAGTGGGCAATCCGTGGTGTGCATGTCTAATCTTAAGCAGCTTCAATTAGGATGGCTTATGTTCGCCAATGGCAATGATGACAGAGTATGTCAGTGGCTGGCTGTAGGAGATACTTCCTCATTTAGCCCTGAATATAACACTGATTTGGCAATAGAGAAAGGTCCTTTGTGGCCTTATACAGGCAATGTAGAGCTTTATAAGTGCCCGTCTAACAAAGGATGGATAAATCGCACTTGTTTTCTGTCAATATCACTTGGTAATCATTTTAGGAAATTATCATATATTGACCACCCCGGACAAAGAGCAATTATTCTTGAAGGTGATCATTTATATGCCCCAGGTGTTATTGCCCCACTTCAAACCTTAAATATGATGTATGCTCCGGTAAATGTATACAACCAGAATCTTTGGGGTGGTAACGATTTGGCAATAAGACATAACAAAGGTTTCAATTTGTCCTTTGCCGATGGACACGTGGAACATTACACGTTCAGGGACATTAGAACGATAAAATACTTTGAGGGTGAAATGAGCACCGAAGATGCTTCTGTTAATAACAATGACCTTAAACAATTAAAACGCTGGACGGATGTTGTAAAAGCCTATGAATATGCCGAATCGCATTTTTAGTAAAACTATTTAAAAAGCATTCTGATGAACTGGAAATATTTAAAATATGATCTTGAAGAAAAATGGGAGAGGTTAGAGGTACGCAGGCGGATAAATGACCATTCGGCGGTTGTAAAGAAAATGACCATCGGTTCTATATCTATTCTGCTAATTGTTATTTTGTTTCTTGTCTGGCCGGAGTCTGTCACAAAACCTGCAGCTACTAAAAAGGCTTGGTATTACGACCTAAATACCGGCAAGTTGTTTGTTGCCGAGGCGGACCAGAACCCGCCAATAAAAGCACCTTCAGGACCTTTGCCCAATGGAGAATTAGCGGGCGTCTTAGCTCATGTTTATAAGTCCTACCATGATAAAAATGCGGAGCCGTTTATTGCTTTTGTGGAAAAACTGACAGATGAGGCCCAAAAAACAAGGCCTGTAAAATTAGGCCCGCCTGAAAAAAGAACCGAACAGGAAATAAAACTCTGGAACACCGGCAGACTGATAAAAAGAGTTGATGATGACGAATGGGTTTCTTACAGCAGTCCGAAGGGACAGAACATAATCCACCATGTCGTATCTAACGAACTTGCCCGCGACAAACTATTTTATTGCTATCCAGATTGACAACTTGACCTCTAAGCTTTGAGGTGCCAAAACACATGGCGTACACTCATTGAGAAGTTATATTATAACTCCAATGCTCTTTGGGCTATAGGTCGTACAGTGCAAATATTCATCCACACTTAAATCTTTGTTCATTAACAAGTTAATATTCCGAATTAGAGCCGAAGAAAATTGAAATATGCCTAACTTATCTTCACAGACTTCTACAAAAACATTTTAAATCGTTCATTTGGCCTTAAAGATTTCTTTGATACGCAGACAGTTTGCGTGTCTTATTCCAAAGCCCCCCTGACAATTCTTATGCAGCTAATCTGTGATATGACTTCAACAGTCCGCCCAAACGTTCAATGCAAACAATCTCAGATGTTTCATCAGTCTTGTACTTAGGCTCAATGATTCGACCTAGAGATTGATGAATTCTCTCATGATGATAATACTGCTGAAAATGATTTAATGTGTATTCAAGTTGTTTGACAGAAGACAGTATCAAGTAATTCAAACAGTCATATTTTACTGATTTCACAAAGCGTTCAGCGATAGAATTCAAATCTGGGCTTTTTGCAGGAAGCTTGATCGGTTCAATGCCAGAGCTTTGAAGTGTGTCATAAAAACCTTCTGTTCTGTACAATGGATCTCTATCATGGATAAGATAGCGTTTACCTTTAAGAAAACCATCTTCGCAGTCAGTTAGAATACGAGCAACTTGTCTCATATAATTACCATCAGGCTGGAGCTTGATGGGAGCGAAGAACACTTTACGTGTTGAAAATTCAATGACAAAGAAGACTGTGCAACGGACTAGTTTACGCCCTGCCAGAAGCTCAATCGTAAAGAAATCACAGGCCGTTATGACATCCCAATGGCTCCGAAGAAATTCATGCCAGGTTGATCTAACAGTCAGATCAGGTTCTGGGTCATAGCCATTTTCGATGAGAATATTCTTTACACTTGACTTACTGATCTTATAGCCCAAATAAACAACCTGATCCGTTATCTTCTGATAACCCCAGCGAGGATTTTCTTCCTTGAATTTGATTACGAGATTGACTATTTCAAGAGTAATTGGCGGCCTGCCTACTTTGCCTCGATTTGAAGAACCATCGTACTTTTCAGTAATGAGTTTATTATACCAACCCATCACCGTATCTGCGGTAAATAACTCTGTACATTGCTCAAGCATTTTCCGGCTTAGTCGCTTGGCCTTGGCTGCAATCCTCATTCGTTGACGATTCGTCAAGATAATACGCTTGTTCTGCTTTTCTTGATGTTCAACAAGCACACGAACTTGTTCCCGAAGATAGTCGATAGCCTTGTAAAGCTCCTTGTCAATGCAATAAGCTATACAACCGACCAACGTGAGCCATAATTTCTGTTTCATAGTCTGAAGATACTAACAAATCAACATAAAATTTGCAATGACGTTCGTCCGATCGCTTTTTATCTCTATATTTTAAAAGAACTTATGGGAAATTAATTTTTGTACTGCACGACGAAAAACCACAAAATTTATTTTTTTCATATTTTTCTATAACGTTAGATATAGAAAGCACTTAAAATTTTTATTTCTTTTGCAAAAATCGTGCTAATCCATGAATACAGTTCCTTTTGTTACCCCAAACCTTCCACGGCCGAGGATGTGCAAAATGCCGTTTTACTGGCTTCACAGGCCGAACAGTTATAACAGAACTGCTGTTAATGTCAGAAAATATCCGCGAGATGACAGTAGCAAGGAG
>JBHPGW010000055.1:0-16407 GCA_042569785.1 Planctomycetota bacterium
CAATTATACAGTGAAGCTTTAAAGGCATTGGAACCATTCGGCAGCGAAGCTGATATCCTGCGGCAGTTGGTGCCGAACTTTGGTTTTTGCCGCCATACTCACCTGATTTGAATCCGATAGAAAAGATGTGGAGCAAGATCAAAGCGATTTTAAGGACATTGAAAGCCAGAACAGAAAAGGCACTGATAAATGCAATTGCCAAGGCCCTTGAAGCAGTTACAACTAGCGATGCGAAAGGAGGGTTCAAATCATGTGGGTATACGAACACAAAAACTTAAAATGCTCTAAAAAGCTAAAAAAAATCCTGCAAAATCCTGTAATCCTGTCAATTTCTTTCCTCTTTTTCCTCCGTGACCTCTGTGGCAAAGCTTTTGTTTTGAACATTTGTATTTTGAATTTCAGAGCTGTTTCGGATTTTGATATTCGAATTTCGCATTTTATAGTAGCTTGAGTCACAGGACACTGGCCACGAGCCCCCCGCACTTAATTCCCGACTCGCCCTGTCCACATAGCATCAAACGCGCAGGTATGTGTAAAAAAATGCAAAAAACCGCCCTTTTCACACACTTTTCCTGCAAAAACAGCCCTCTTTTTGCGCATTTTTGCGCTTTTTTGTAACTTTTTGCAACTTTTCACACTTTTACCTGCGCAAATGATTGAAAAAATCCCCATTTAAACCCCAAAAACAAACATCCACCTATCTTAACACATCAAATTTCGTGCTAATTCGTGAAAATTCGTGGTTAATTCTGGAAGATCACAATCGTTAATCTGTGAAATTTTGTGGTTAAAAAAATGGTTCCCCGTCTTCACCAGTGATTAAACTTTTTATTTTCGCCAGGGGGCTTTTCTTACCATTAGTGGGGGCATCTGGCTTGGGGAGACTTTTTTGCTTGTTGTGGTGACGCAGCTTTGATCGCTTGGGTACCAGCGGATTTTGAAAAGAACTGGCTTTTCAGTAAATTTTTTATTTTTTATCCTACAGAGCATCGTTGAAACTGCCTCCGAGCCAAAAATGATAACAGTAATGCTTACCCCCTCCCATCGACTGATTTGGGGGGCTACTTTTGCGAATTGACAGAAAGTGGGATTTTTAATAGATTCTGAGGTTATGGGGACAACGATAAGCATCAAAATAGTCCTAATAAAAGGTTTTGATTTATCTGGAAAACAATTGTAATATTGTTGTTGTTAAGTTAAGTTTTTTTTAAAAAAGTGGTTATGAATATCTCGAACAAAAAGAACAACGACGCGGAGCTTTTGGCGCGTTACGCCGCTGGTGATGAGGCTGCGTTTCGAGAAATCGTAGAGCGTTATAAAAACGGTCTTTATATGTTCTTAAGGCGGTTCTTGAATCAGCACGACCTTATCGAAGACGTTTTTCAGGATACATTTCTTCAATTGTACACCAGCAGGAGCAGCTTTGATACGAGTCGGCCTTTGCGTCCGTGGCTGTTCACGATAGCGGCGAATAAGGCAAAAGACGCCCTTCGCAAGCGTCAGCGAACATCGGCGATTACGATCGGTACTATTATAAGCGATGAGGAAATGTCGTTTGAAGAGGTGCTGAATGTGTTAACTTCTGATAAGGACGTGCCTTATAATCAGTTGGAGCGTGAAGAAACAGCGGCATCGGTCAGAAAGGTTATTGGAGCTATGCCTGAAAGCCTTCGAGAAATTTTAATTTTAGCTTATTTTAATAAATTTTCTTACAAACAAATGGCTGAGATCCTCAGTATACCTATTGGAACGGTTAAGAGCAGGCTGCATTCAGCGGTAGCTCGGTTTGCAAAAGAATGGGAAAAGGCGGCGGGGAATCAGGAGAATAAATGAGGGCACTGAGTGAACATCAGAAAAGTCTTTTATTCGATTACAGCTTAGGTTTGACATCCGGGCAGGAAACTGTTGAGGCCGAGTCGCTGGTAGCGTCTGATAAAGAGGCTGAAGAGTTTGTATCGAAAATTCGGGAGAGCTTGAGCCCGCTTGATTCTCTGGAGGTTGAGGTATGTCCGGCTGATCTGGCTGAGCGTACTGTTTCTTCTCTCATATTCGCTGCGGAAGCCGGTCAGAGCCGTTTGGAGCAGTTGCTTGAAGCCGAGCAGGCCCAAACGATCCGTCCGAATCGATTCTGGAACAATGTGAGGCAGGTACTGACAACGGCGGCAGTGATCTTGCTTGTTGCCGGGGTCTTTACACCTACACTGTATAAGGCGAGACGAGGCTCCTGGGAGCAGAGGTGTACAGCTCAGATGATGAGAATGGGTAAGGGTATAAACAATTATCGTAACGACAATGACAGCCTGATGCCGGCAGTAGCAATGGCGGCAGGTGCTCCGTGGTGGAAAGTCGGATACCAAGGCAATGAGAACCATTCAAATACACGGCATCTTTGGCTTTTAGTGAAAGGCAATTATGTTAGCCCTACCGATTTTGTCTGCCCGGGACGAAGACAGGGCAGAGCGGTTCAGTTTAACGTAGTAAAAGTTAAACAGTTGAGCGATTTTCCCGCCAGGCGGTATATAACCTACAGCTCGCGGGTAAAATGTAATAAAAGCAAAATGGAGCGAACGCCGGGACAATCGGTTTTGATCGCTGATATGAATCCACTGTTCGAGAAGTTGCCCCACAACGATTCCGATTCACTTAAAATTCACCTCAATAATGTTCTTTCAAATGCTAATAGCAGCAATCATAACCGTCGCGGGCAGAATGTTCTTTTCTGCGATGGTGCGGTGAAATTTGCCAAAAAACGCAATATCGGCATCGCTCAGGACGATATATACACAGTTCAAGGCACAGATATCTACAAGGGGGTTGAGACTCCATCACATGAAACGGACGATTTTCTGGCACCGTAAAGTTCAAACTGACCTGTGGTCAGTTTGAGAAGTTAAAAATTAAAAGTTAAAAATCAAAATTGTGGAATCGGCCTTTGGCCAAAACTGTTTTTGTAATTACCGGGCTCGCTTTTGGCGGGCTTTATTTTTTTGAGCCTTGTGAACGCCTTAGAACTGTTTTTGATTTGGAAGTTTTCTGGCTTGGTCGCTCCAGGATATTTATGGCTTTTTTGACGTCAGCAACTTTTAATGCCGCTGTGGTTCTGCCTCCCTTTGCACCTGCGGTGCAGTATGCGTACACAATGTTGACATGGTTTTTGGCGAGTTTCTCAGCTACGGCGGCAAAGGCGCCTGCTTTGTTCGCAAGATTTACGCATAGGACCTGGGTCTGGTTGTATTCAAAGTTCAGTTTTCCGAGAGTTTGTTCAGCCTTTTTGGGTGCTGAAAAAACTACCCTCATAACCCCGTGCTCTGCAGAATCGACCATCGTCATCGCGACTATATTAACTTTAGCTTTGGCCAACTCGGATAAAACCTGAGCGAGTACGCCGGGCTTATTGACCATGAATATTGAAAACTGTGTCGCTATGTACATATTAAAAACCCTCCTTAATTTAATTTTTTCCGGTTTCAGAGACAGCGGTTTTACTGTCGGAAAAGAACTCAAAAATTTTGTCCAGGTTGGTTATCCTGAAAACACGATGCAGTTGAGGCTCAATGGCACTGATCACAACTTTTCCTTTATAGGTTTCGGCTTTAGCCCTTACCGCTAACAACACACCTAATATCTGGGAAGAGAAAAATTTTACGGACTTGAAGTCAAAGACAATTACCTTGGGCTGATTTTCGTCAACGAAATTGTTTATCTGCTGCGAAGCGGCTGTAATCTGCTCTATATTACAAATCGAGGTCGCCTTAAATGCGATCACAGCGGCGTTGCCGTCTTGTGTTATCTCAACGCTAACGTTGTTATCCATATCGATTCTACTTTTTCCCCGTCAAAGAGTCCCTATTTTATTATCGTAAATTTGTGCGGAGAAGTCGAGCTTTTTTTTGAATTAACCGCTTTCAGCGGAACTTTTTCAGCCACAGAGGTCACAGAGGTGTGTGAGATTTTTTTTTCTGGCAAAAAAACTCACACACAGAGCAGTAGAAAGTAGTGAGTAGAAAGTAGAGAAAAGCGTATATTACACTAACAAGACAGCTACGAGATACAGCCAGGCTTTGAGGTGCTGCTATGAGGTTGATGGGGTATTGCTTACTGATCTGATCAGCGGGTATAAGGTAAAAGATGGGTGACTGGATAAACTTTCAAAAAACGCGGCGATGTCGGATAATGGATTTTGAATACTTTTTTTGTTACCACGAAACATACAAAATTTACGAAGAAAAGCCCCGGCAGTGCCGGGGGCTGAAAATTGGGTTAGATTGGTGTTGCATATCCGCAATTGGGGTTTGACAATTTTGTTTTTGGGTGGTTTAATGTCAGGGTGCTAACTAAATGGATTTTTAGTTGAGGTTTGATATGCAGGAGCAGAGTTACGAGAAGGTGTCGATAGTCGGTGACGGTGCTATGGGGACAGTGCTGGCGACGCTGTTGTGCGAAAAGGGATTGGCTGTCAAGATATGGGGGCATGACACAGAGCAGTTAGAGCATATCCAGGCATCGCATGAGAATGTTAAGTTTCTGCCTGGTTACAAACTGCCGGAATCGCTGGAGTTTGAATCGAACGATAAAAAAATAATGGCTGGGGCTGAGTTGATAGTTTCCGCGGTGCCTTGTCAGTTTATGCGCAGTGTCTGGAGCAGGCTCAAAAGTCATGTGCCTAAGGGTGTGCCTATCGTCTCAGTAGCTAAGGGTATCGAGAATGGGACGATCTTACGGCCTGACGAGATATTGGAAGATGTGCTCGGAGACGATGTGCAATGCGTTGTGCTTTCAGGGCCTACGATAGCTGATGAGTTGGCAAGACATTTGCCGGCAACGGCGTGTGCGGCGAGCAGCGATGAGGAGTTGGCCAAAAGAGTGCAGAGAACATTTAACACTTCATGGTTCAGGGTTTACAGCAATACCGATATTGTCGGCGTTGAATTAGCTGGAGCTACGAAGAATATTATCGCGATAGCGGCTGGTATTGTCGACGGTATAGGAGCTGGTGACAATGCCAAGGCGGCTTTATTGAGTAGAGGGCTTGCCGAGATCACCAGGCTTGGAGATGCTATGGGCGCGTGTCCCAAGACATTTGCCGGGCTTACAGGGATGGGCGATCTTGTTACGACCTGTATTTCGCCCAAGGGCAGAAACCGGTCGTTCGGTGAGAGGGTCGGTAAAGGGCAAAGCGTTGCAGAGGCGCAAGGCGCGACCGAATCGGTTATCGAGGGGGCGGCAACGTGTAAGTCGGTTGTAGAATTGGCTGAGCGATTAGGGGTTGAGATGCCGATAACGCAGGCGGTTTACCAGATAGTCTTCGAGAATAAGAGCGTGCAAAAAGCGATCGCGGATCTGATGAGCCGAGAACTTAAAGCTGAATAAATTCAGAATACAGAAAACAGAAGACATGATACAAGTCGGTTAGTCGATCTCATTTTTTATTTGGTTTAAGAGGTTTATCGCTTCTATGGGGGTCAGGTTGTTTACATCGGTTGAGGCGAGTTTTTCCAGGACGGATTTGTTCTTTTGTACGAACAGTGAATCTTCATCCGAGGTGGTTTTGTGTTTGGACAGATGCTGGCCGGAGGCTTCCTTCTGGAAGGTTGATTCGAGTTCTTCGAGTATTTCGTTGCTCCTGTCGAGAATCGGCTTTGGTAGGCCTGCGAGTTTTGCGACGTGTATGCCGTAACTTTTATCGGTACCGCCCGGCAGTATCCTGTGGAGGAAGACGACTTTTTCGGCCCACTCACGGACGGCTACGTTGCAGTTTTTTACATTGGTAAAGAGTTCCGCTAATTCTGTCAGTTCATGGTAGTGAGTCGCGAACAGTGTTCGGCAGTTTATTTTTGTAGCGATATGTTCGGTGATGGCCCAGGCGAGTGACAAGCCGTCATAGGTGCTTGTGCCTCGGCCGACTTCGTCGAGTATTACCAGTGACTTTTCTGTCGCGTTGTTTATGATGTTCGCCGTCTCTGTCATCTCTACCATGAAAGTAGATTGTCCCCGGATCAGTTCGTCAGAAGCGCCTACCCTTGTGAAAATACGGTCGGTTAGGCCGATACGAGCGGCTTTAGCCGGGATGAAGCTGCCCGTCTGAGCCATGAGCACAAGCAGTGCGACTTGTCTTATATATGTGCTTTTTCCGCTCATGTTCGGGCCGGTGATAACAATGCAGTCGCCGGCGGTTTTGCCAAGTTCGATATCGTTGGGTACGAATTCTGAGCCGAGCGTTTGGTCAAGTACAGGGTGCTTACCTTCTGTTATGGATAGCTCCGTAGTGTTGGTGATTTCGGGGCGGATATAATTGCGCCTCTTGGATAGATATGCAAATGCGGTCAGGCAGTCACACTGCGCGGCAACAGCGGCAAGGGCCTGCAACCTGCTTACATAGCTTAGAGACTGTGAGCGGATCTGATCGAAGAGAGTCACTTCAAGCTGTAGAGCTTTTTCTTCAGCGCCGAGTATCTGGGTTTCGTATTGTTTCAACTCGTCGGTAATATATCGCTCCGCGTTTTTGATGGTCTGTTTGCGAACGTAATCCGGCGGAGCTTTGTCAGCCGATGAATGGTTGATCTCGATATAGTATCCGAAAACTTTATTGAAGCCGACCTTTAGGTTTGCGATACCGGTACGTTCCGATTGCTTAGCCTGATAGTTTTTCAGCCAGCTTTGTCCGTCTTTTGAGATCGAACGAAGGTGGTCGAGTTTTTCATCGAAGCCTGCTCTTATAAAACCGCCATCGCGCATATGCGAGCGACACTCCGGCTCGATCGCAGCTTCGAGCAGATCGGCTAACTCCTCCATACTGTCGCAAAGCCCTGCCAATTGTATCGCCAGGTCTGCGGTGAACTGCTGGAGACTTTGCCGCAGCTGCGGGATCTGACGTAGCGTCGCAGCCAGTGCAAGGAAGTCTTTCGGATTTGCGCGGAAGGTGCTTATTCTTGCGGCGATCCGTTCGAGGTCCGCGATATTAGCGAGCAACTCACGGATAGCACAGAGGTTGTCGGGATTTTCGACCAACTCGGCGATGGTATCCTGACGCAATTCTATAGCGCCGAGATCGCACAGCGGCATACAAAGCCAGTTACGCAGCATCCGTCCGCCCATACCGGTAAGGGTCCGGTCGATAGATTCTAATAGCGAGCCCTTGGCTGATCCTGAGCGGATGGTTTGCAGTATCTCAAGGCTGCGCAGGGTTGTCTGGTCGACCTGCAGAAAATTTTTGCGGTCGATCTTTTTCAGGCTCTGGATGTGGCCAAGCGCTGTCTTTTGTGTTTCGTTGAGGTATTCGATTACGGCGCCGGCTGCCGGGATGCTGTTGTCACCGTCGATGATGCCGAAACCTTCGAGCGTCCTTGTGCCGAAATGTTTTAGCAGCCGTTGCCTGGACTGGTATGGATCGAAATACCATGCGGGACGTTCGGTTATGATTGCGCTGGTCAGCTGGACAATGTCTTGGGCTAATTTCCTGGTTTCAGACTCGAATAGTTCGCCTCGTCTGTCGGCAAGCAGGCACTCAGCAGGAGATAGTCGCAGCAGTTCGTCGAGCAGTTTATCCTCGGCTATCTGCTGAACGAAGAAATGGCCGGTGGAAATATCGACCCAGCTGATCGAAGCGGTGTCTGTCGCTGTCAGGTTCACGGCGCAAAGAAAGTTATCCTCTTTGGCGTTTAGCAGGATGTCATCGGTTAAGGTACCTGGAGTGACAATGCGTACTACGTCACGCTTGACGACGCCTTTTGCGGTTTTCGGGTCCTCGACCTGTTCGCAGACGGCGACTTTGTAGCCTGCCTGGAGCATTTTTTTGATGTAGCCGTCGACGGCATGGTATGGAACACCCGCTAATGGGATCGGGTTGGTCGCTTTGCTTCTGCTGGTTAAGGTCAGGCCCAGCACACGTGAACAGGTTTTTGCGTCGTCGTAAAAGGTTTCGTAAAAATCGCCCATGCGGAAAAACAGTATAGCATCAGGATACTTCTGCTTGAAGTGATGAAACTGCTTCATCGCCGGAGTTAATTTTTCAGTATTCTTTGTCATTTCAAATCATCAAAGAGATTTTTCTGTTGCTTTTTATCATAAGCCGGTTGTTGCCTTAAAATATACTGTCCCAATAATGGAACGGCAAAGGAATACTTTCCATGTCTGTTTTTATATACAAGGCCCATGTTTGTCAAAGTTGATAACATCTGATTGACATGGCTGGAGCTAAATGGTCTTTCCAGTTTTTTTGCATTCTCGACGATTTCCTGAACAGTAAATTCTTCGTCACCATTGTCTAAGCCGGCAATAACAGTTAACAATTCTCTCTGTCTGTCAGTTGCTTTTGCCCATCTGCCGGCAAAGAAATCATTGTCTAATTTCCGAGTTATTTCGGTAATGGCTTTTTTATAATCGATATATGGCTCAGAAATAATACTCATCTGCTGTAGATACATATCGAAAGATTCTTTGCAGATAAACTGAATAAAATAAGGATATCCTCCTGACTTCTCGATTATTGCGTCAATGCCTGCAGAAGTAAAATGTACCGGACAATTTGCATCCTGGATCGGCACCATAACGGCTTCTTTGCTGTCTTCACGGTTTAAGCTATCCAGAAACGTAACCTTAAACATTCTTTCAGAAAACGTTCTTGCATCAACTAATTTAGGAAACAACGTTGGAAGGCCGGTTAAGACAAGCATAAATGGTATTGACTTTCTCTGTATTGATTGAAAGGTATCCAATAGAAGTGATAGAGGGTATTGTCCTTTTGGGACATGATCTGACATGGTTTGTGCTTCATCGTAAGCAAATATTATGCCCCGAACCCCCTGAGGTTTTATGCAGCTCCAAACAAATTCGAGGACTCCTTTTAATTTGTCGCTAAGCAGTCCTGGAATTGCTTTAAATATGCCTGTTAAAACTGAATAACTCAGAGTTTTTTCAATTATGAATTCTTTTGTGTTAAATCCCATCGCTTGAATTTCTTCTGTTTTAAAGATAAAGCCAGAGGTAACCATTGACAAATCTGTCAGCAAACGCAATGCTATTGTTTCCTCATTAAGACTGACAGATTCAGAAAGATCAGTGCCTGCCCACACCCACTTTTCGTTTAGGGCCAAAGGTTTAAATGTGTCCAACAGAACGGTTTTACCAACTCCACGCAGCCCGGTCAGCACCAAATTCTCCAAAATAACGTCTTGTTGCAGCAACTTGCAGAATTCTTGGGTTTCGTTATTACGGCCAGCTAAAAATGGGGGCATGTGTCCAGCTCCAGGCTTGAACGGATTTCCAAAAACAGGCATTACCATAATTACACCTCATAATTCAATGGACTAAATTTAGTTCTTAAGATAAATTTAGGTCAAAAAGCAAGTTTAGTCAAGGAAAATCTTTGTTTTTTTTTGCTTTTTTCAAGATTATACACAAATCGCGGCGTTTAACAACTCTGTTATGATTTTGTTAGCCTTAGGTTTGGATTTTGCTTTTCTCAGTTGGCTGAGCAGTCCGATCTGGCGGTCGGTTATGGCAATGGGAGAATTAGTGTCGAAATCAGCGACGCCTGTGACCTGGCGTATCTTTTCGAGTAACAAATCGATGCCTGTGGCGAATTTTGCGCTTATTTGGATAGCATCATCCGGACAGTTAGAATCTTCTCCGGTCAGGTCGGATTTGTTTAATACTGTCAGGACTTTTTTGCCGCGTAATTGATCAGCAAGTTCGTCTGCGCAATTATCAGTAACCAGTAAGACCAGGTCAGACTCTGCCAGAAGTTGGATGCTTTTTTTCTGGCTTTTTTTGTCGATGGTGCTTGACTTGAATGCGAGTTTGGCGGACAGGCCCGCGGTGTCGATTACTTCCAGAAGCAGTGAATCGATCCTGCACTGTGCGGTGACGTAGTCGCGGGTTGTGCCTTTGATGTCAGTGACGATGGCTTTTTCTCTGCCGGCGAGAGTATTTAGCAGTGTGCTTTTTCCGCTGTTGGGTGGGCCAACCAAAACTACCTTGCAGCCGAAAATTATGAGTCTGGCGATCTTACTTTGTTTTAGTATTTCTTCGGCCTGGAGTTTGATCGTTTCAAGCGATGAGTCGAGCCAATTTGAAGCGGTTTTGTTTAGGCCGGCTTTTATCTGGTTGTCGACTATTCGGGTACCCTGGATGGTTGTTGCCTGGGGAACAGTTACCTGTGCTTCGAGTTCGATGGTGTTTAGAGATTTGTCAGAGGCGAGTATCTTTTGATGAAGCTGTGAGCCGGCAATGAGTTTAACGCCTTTTTTACTTAACAGTGTCATTATCATTTCGACTATCAATGGGTTTCCGTGACAGTGTATTGCAAGGTTGTCATCTGCTACGCAGCCTACAGTTACCTGGTCGATCGTTTCTGAGCCGTCTACGATGGTTCCGAGATAAATATTACCTGGCTTGAAAGTTATTGCTGGTTTGAATATTTTTTTTAGGACACCGCCAGCGTTTTTGCCGAAGAGTTGGACGGTTGAGATAGCACCGGCTCTGGTTTCTGTTATTACTGCCGCGAACGTTTTCATAGTGATCACAGATTCTCGATATGCTTTCGATAAGCCAATGCGATTCCTTTTATGACCAGGTTGGGTACCCATGAATCTATGAACTGGCAGTCGTCTTTGATTACTTTGGCAGCTGCACCGGTTAGTACGGTCTGGGGCCATTTGCCGATTTTTTCCGCATAGCCCTCGACTATCTTTTGCAACGCACCAACAGCGGCGTAATAGAGTCCGCAATTAACGGCTTCTTCGGTGCTTCTGCCGTAAGGTGTTTTGGGTTTGGTGACTTTTACTTCGGGCAGTTTAGCTGTTGCTTTTTTTAAGGCGGCTGCGCTTGCCTGAAAACCGGGCAGTATGACACCGCCAAGAAAGATACCTCGCTCGTCGACCAGGTCGATAGTGATAGCTGTTCCGAAGTCGGCTATCGCAACAGCGTCTTCGATAACGGCATAAGCAGCGGCGGCTGAGAGCACCCTGTCGGAGCCGACTTTGCTCGATTCTTTTACGGACAGGTCCATCGGGTATGGGATGTCTTTGCCAATGATCAAAATCTTTTCACCGAGAGAATCTTTGACGATCTTTCTGATAGTGGTAGTCCAGGCCGGCTTGACCGAGCTTACGATTATGACGCCGTCACGCTTTTTTTCCTTTGAGCTTTTTAGTATCGGTATCTTTTGCCAGGCGGATTTTAATATCTCAGTCAACTTTTCCTGCGAGCCGCCGGGGGCGGACTGGACGGACTTCTCCTTGTCATTTAAGAACAGCCCAATATTGATATTGCTATTGCCGATATCTATCGCGATCAGGTTCATGATTTGCGCCTTTTGTTTCGTAATCAGGTCAAATTATTTTACTCGATTTCTTTTTTTGTTTCCTTAATTTTTTGCCAGAGGTGTTCGTTTAGTTCTTTGATCCCGGCTCCGGTAACCGCTGAGATATGGAGGGTTGGTTTGTTAAGCTTCTTGCCGATCTTTTGAGCGATCTTATTTTCCGGATCGAGGTCGATCTTGTTCAGTACGATAAATTCTGTTTTTTCGGCTAAGGCTTTGCTGTACTGGTTCAGCTCTTCGCGTATCTGCTCGTAATTGTCTATCGGGTCTGAGCCATCCGGCGGTGCGATATCGAGGATGTGTACGATAATGGTGGTTCTTTCGATGTGTTTCAGGAAGTCGTGTCCCAGGCCTGCTCCTTTGTGAGCGCCTTCTATCAGGCCTGGAATATCAGCCATTACGAATCTGCGGTAATCGCTCAATTCGACAATGCCCAGTACCGGCTCAAGTGTGGTAAAGGGATAGTCAGCGATCTTTGGCCTTGCCGCTGAACACCTGGAAACCAGCGTGCTTTTACCAGCGTTCGGCAGGCCCACCAGGCCAACATCGGCAATCAGTTTAAGTTCTAATCTAAGGCTTCTTTGCTGTCCTGTTTTGCCCGGTTTGGCATGTCTGGGCGTCTGGTTTATAGAAGTGGCAAAGCTCTTATTTCCACGGCCGCCCCTGCCGCCTTCACAAATGCAGACTTTCATACCGACCTCGTTAAGGTCCTTTAGCAGAAGATCGATCTCGGTATCATAGATAAGCGTTCCAGGCGGGACTTTTATGATCAGGTCCTCACCGTCAGCACCGGTTTTGTTAGAGCCTTCACCGTCGCCGCCATTCTTTGCTTTCCAGTGATGCCTGCCGGTGAAGTCAGTGAGTGTGTCGAGATTTCCGACAGCCTGGAAGTAGATGTGCCCTCCGCGGCCGCCATTACCGCCGTCGGGGCCGCCTTTGGCGATGTACTTTTCGCGGCGGAAACTCAGGCAGCCGTTTCCGCCGTTACCAGCCGTTACCTGGATTTTTGCTTCGTCAATAAACATTTATTCGCAACTCGTATTCAGTATATAAAAAAAGGATGGCACGAGACCATCCTTTTGTTGTTGATGATTTATTTGTTCCGTTTAGACGACGTGAATTCTTCTGCCCTGGAACTGGACCTTACCTTCAGCTGTCGCGAACAAAGTGCAGTCTCTGCCCATGCTGACGTTGTTTCCCGCGAAGAACTTTGTCCCGCATTGGCGAACGATGATCGCGCCGGGTTTAGCCTGTTGACCGCCGTAAAGTTTCACGCCTCTATATTGCGGATTACTGTCTCTACCGTTTCTCGAAGAGCCTTGTCCCTTTTTATGTGCCATAATTTCCACCTCTAAAAACTATTTTGCCAACTTCTGTAAAACTGTGTATTTTACCGGTATCACCTGATTTTGTCCAGAAAAAATATGTGAAAACGAAAAAAAACTCAAAAACCGTCAAAAGTCCAACCCCCAAGCCCTGAGCGCAAGCGATGGGACAAAACCAAAAGTTAATCAATCGTTTCCAAACTTTTGACGGCGGTGTCAAAAAACCGCCTTTTCGCACTATTCAGCCTGTAAAATCAGCTGCATATCGTGGAGAGGTATCACCCCGCTCGTGGCGAGCTTGATCCTGCCGGCTGGATCGATGAAGAAAGCGCCGGGGATGTATTGTACATAATCGAATGGTGCAGGCAATGTGGTTATGTCAACGGGAGTGATCGCGTAATTGATCCTTTTGCCATAACGTTTCATAAAACGCTCGATCATTGCTGTTGTGTTGTTCGGCTGTATGTAAGAAATGCCCAGAATTGCCAATTTGTCTTTGCCTACAACGTTCTGCAGAGCGATCAGGCTTGGTATTTCTTCTCGGCATGGCGCACACCATGTCGCCCAGAAAACAAGCATAACGTTTTTGCCTCGATAACCGCTTAGCTTGTGCCTGTTGCCCTGCAGGTCGGTTACTGTAAAGTCAGGCGCGTCTTTGCCATACCACTCTATGAAAGTCGCCCTCCACCCTCTGGCGGCTCTGACGACATCGACAAGTTTTGGTTTTGCAGGTGGAAGCAATGCTGCCGATTTTGCAATTTCATTGGGATCGATAACGGCTTGGTCGGACTGGATAAAAACGTGTTCGTGTTCGTGGTCGTTCTTAGGTTTAGTCCGTGCCGTGATCAGAATAGCTGCAAAAATCAGAATGACTATTATTACTAATATAGTCTTAAGCGTTTTACTCATTTGGGTTCTCCAATATATTAACTTCCGTAGTGACAATTATAGTCTAACTACTATAGCGAATAAAGGACTAAATTGTTCGTCTGGATGTTATTTTTGCCGGTTTACGGACAAAAGCAATTGCCCCGCCGGTATCCAATCAGGTATAATTTATGGATGGATATAAGTGGCACAATAAAAGAAAAGGCTATCGACCTCGGCTTTGATATTGTCGGGATAACGCAAGCCAAAGCCATAAGTAAGGCGGACCAGCAGGCTTATACCAATTGGCTCGAAGCGGGATTTGCCGGTGAGCTTGATTATATGCATCGAAATTTCGACAAACGAATTAACCCTGCAAAGTTGTTAAAAAACGCGAAATCGGTAATATGTGTGGCACTTAATATAAAACGTGCGGACCAAAAAGCTGGTACGGTCGCCAATTTCGCCAGATATGAAGATTACCATCAATTCATAAAAAAGCTATTATTCTGTTTAGCCGATTTTATCGTTTCTGCAGTTGGCGATAAATACCGGTTCAAGATATGCGTAGATTCTGCTCCTGTAGCGGAAAGGGCTTTAGCTGTCCGGGCAGGGATTGGCTTTATCGGCCGAAACCACATGCTCATCAATCCCAAATTCGGCCCCGAGATTCTGCTCGGCGAAATAATCACCGATCTAAACTTACAGCCCGACAAACCGATAGCCGGCAGTTGCGGCAGCTGCAACAAATGTATAACCGCATGCCCCACCGGCGCCCTGCAACCAGACAGCCAGTTCGATGCCCGTAAGTGTATCAGCTATTTGACCACAGAATATAAAGGCCGAATACCGAAAGAATTAGCAAAAAAATTCGGCAATAGAGTTTTCGGCTGCGACAAATGCGTACAAGCCTGCCCATTACAAAACAAAGCGCCAGCCTGCGCGAATACCGATTTTAAATATTCCCCTGAAATAGCAAACCTTGATCTGCAAGAAATATTGGAAATGAGCGAAGATAAATTCAAATCGAAATTCACCGGCACAGTAATAGAACGCCTGGGACTTGACCGACTACAACGCAACACCAGGATATGCCTTGAAAATAAAAAGAATTAACCACCAACGCCCCCCTCTTTATGTCATTCCTGCCAAGGGTCTCCGCCCGCGAAGGCGGGTGCCCGAATCCATATTTTTAATTTTTTACTTTAACTTTCACATTTCCTATGCAATAATACCCCCATATGAAAAAGTCATTATCACATTTACCGCAATATAAACGAGATGAGCTAAAATTAGCCACCAGAATAATCCGCAAACAGTTCCCATCGGCCCACATGATAATCCTCTTTGGCTCTTATGCACGAGGCGACTGGGTCGAAGATACATACACACAAGGACACATAACATATGAATACACCTCTGATTTCGATATACTCGTCCTGACCAGACTAAAGAAAACCGCCGAAAATCACAGCAAACAAAGCACCGTCGATAACCTGATCATCCAGCGTAAAGCAATCAAAACACCTGTAAGCATCATATATCATAGCATAGGCCAGGTAAACTACCGGCTAAAACAGGGCCAATACTTCTTTAGCGATATCAAAAAAGAAGGAATCCTCCTCTACGATACCGAAAAATTGAAATTAGAAAGAATAAGAAAACCAAGCCCAGCAAAAAGAAAACAGATCGCACAAGAAGATTTCAAACAATGGTTCAAAAGCGCAAAAGAGTTTTATGGTTATTATGAAGATGGCTTGAAAAAACGTCAGTATAAAACCGCCGCTTTTCAACTTCACCAATCAGTAGAGCGTTTTTATTCCACAACTCTTTTAGTCTTCACCGGCTACAAGGGCAAGCGTCACAACATCGAAACATTAGGCCGAAGGGTTTCCGGCTATGACCCTGCATTTTTAAAAGTATTCCCAAGAGCAACAAAAGAACAGAACGAAAATTTCAAACTCCTAAAGAAAGCCTACATAGACGCCCGCTACAAAAAGGAATACAAAATCACAAAAAAACAACTAGAATACCTGGCAAAAAGAGTAAAGTTATTACAAAGATTAACCAAAAAAATCTGCAAACAAAAAATCGAGTCATTCATCTAATCGACAAGCCCCCAATGTAAAATTGGGGGATAATATTTTAAAATGTTAGCCCCCTGCACTGCAGGGGGTTGTTTAGCCCCCAAGCCCGCTTGGGGGTAATTGCAAAGAAAAAATAGAAAGTTTTGTTTAACCACGGATTAACACAGATTAACACCGATTTTTAACATTTAGCCCCCCGACGTGTCGGGGGGTTGCTTTTAACATTTAGCCCTGCCACCCGTGGGCAGGGCTTGTACCAATTCATCATTCGTTATTCCTCGTTCGATATTAAATATTCTATCCGTCATTCCCGCCAAGACAGGAATCTATTTATATTATAAACAAAAAATCGAATTATCCATTTGACCCAGACAAGCCCCCAATGTAAAATTGGGGGATAATATTTTTTGTTAGCCCCCTGCACTGCAGGGGGTTGTTTAGCCCCCAAGCCCGCTTGGGGGTAATTGCAAGGAACATAGCAATGCGAGGAATTAAAAGTGTCCGGTACCTTTTCTAAGCCTCTATTTCTACCAGTTTTCTCCACGTTCTCTGTAGTTAATAATACCTCTAACTTCCCACCTTTGCAAACCAATTTTTTTCCTCTATATTTTCATCCGTGTTAATCTGCGTTAATCCGTGTCAAAAAAATCTGTGGTTTGAGAAATCAATCAAACGCGCAGGTATGTGCGCAAAAACGCAAAAAACCGCACTTTTTCAGCACTTTTTTGCAAAAAACAGTACACTTTTTGCACATTTTTGCGCTTTTTTGCACTTTTACCTGCGCAAATGATTGAAAAAATCCCCATTT
>JBHPGW010000056.1:0-16406 GCA_042569785.1 Planctomycetota bacterium
TTACAGTTGGAACCGTTACTACAGCTTACAGTGATACGGTATCAGCTGGTGACGTTATAAGTCAGAGCCCGGTCGGATTAACGCCCGCGGTAAGCGGGACAGCGGTCGATATGGTCGTCTCATTAGGCGAACTACCAACCGCAACCATCTCCGGCTACATTGTTGAACCTGACTATAATACACCTGTCGAGGATGTATTGGTATCAGCAGCTAATGATGTGAATTCTATAACTGATTCCAACGGTTACTATGAATTGACTGTAGACTATGGTTGGTCCGGAACAGTTACGCCGGCAAAAGAAGGTTACACTTTCGATCCGAACAGCGACATCTATAGTAATATTTCCAGTGACTACAATAACATGGACTTCGTAGCAGAGCTATCGACCTTTATCATCTTCGGCTATGTCACCGAATCTGACGATGTTACACCGATAGCTGACGTAAACGTGTCAGCAGAAAATGGTGGAGGCTCATATACCAGCCGATATGGCGGAGGCTCAGACATGACAGACGCCAACGGTTATTACATAATCGTGGTAGATTACAACTTTACCGGCAAGGTAACGCCTGCAAAGTATGCCTATGTATTTGAGCCTAACAGCATAGAATATACTGATGTCAATGACGATCAGCCGACCAGCCAGGATTATATTGGGACAGAGTTAACTTATACTGTCGCAGGCTACATTCTAAATGACTGCAACAACCCGATAGAAGGCGTATCGGTCAATGCTAATAACGGCGGCGGTTCAGGTATAAGCGATGCAAACGGCTTCTACGAAGTCTGGGTGGATTATAACTGGTCAGGCACTATAACGCCAAGCAAGACCAATACCACATTCACCCCGGTCAGTACAGCGTATGCGGATGTCCTCGATGACATAGAGGACCAGAACTATTTAGCCAACAACATTTATGATCTCGATTGTGACGGCTTTATCGGCTATGGTGACGTGGAGATAATAAGTAACAACTGGCTTGAGATCGTGGGCTTACAACCTAATTGTGTTGGTCACTGGAAAATGAACGATAGCAACAACGATACCGTTGTCATCGACAGCTCTGGAAATGGAAACCATGGTATCGCACAACAGAATACCGAAGACATAAACGACATAGGCAGGATAAATGGAGCATTAACCTTTAACGGAACCAGTGATTATGTAGATATTGGAGATGTTATTGGTACCGGAACCTATACAAAAGTCGCCTGGATCAAGAGAACAGTCGATGCCCGTTATTACCACAACATAGTTTCTTCACAGGCTGCATCTAACGCACTCTGGCATGACATAGGTGGCTACCTCAAGGCCGGACACGCGTCGAGTTCGAGTTATACACATGTTCAGGACAGTAGTGCCTTAGCAGCTGATGTTTGGTATCATGTCGCGGTCACATTCGATTCAGGGAACATGGTTTTGTATAAAGATGGAGTTCCGGTAGACCAGGCCAGCGGTATTCCGATGCAAGCTCCAAGTACAACAATCTACATCGGAAGAATTTTGAACGCAAATACTTACAACTTCAACGGCTCAATCGACAATGTGATGGTATTTAACAAAGCGCTGACCGCCGGAGAGATAAGTGCTCTGTACAACAATGGAGATGGAACAGAAAATGTCCCCTCAGATGAAATAGATGGTGATTTCACCAATGATGGTATTGTAAACTTCCTTGACTTTGCTGAATTTGGTTTAGCTTGGTAAGTTTCAAGAAACACATTAGAGCTTAGAGGATAGATAATTAACGGCCTGCAGGCCAACCCCTGCAGGCCGTTTTGCTTTTTACGAAACCAGATAACGATTTGCCACACAATAGAAAATTAAAAACCTAAGACCCTGCGACAAAAAGATTTCGGGAGCAGCTTTCGAGTGAAAATGATCAGGACAAAACATATTAACACTGTGAAAAAAACGACCGTAAATTGATATAATGGCTGAAATGAATAGATGTAGCTCTTTTGAGCAATACTGGCAATCATTCTAAAAACAGGTATGTGTATTAAATATATTCCAAAAGAGTATTTGCCAAGTGTAACCAGAAATTTTGGCCAATTTTTTATATGTTCCCTCACAAAGAGAAAACCACAGAACACACATACCAAGTACAAGACAGAAGAATATTTTGTCGGAGAAATCGTAAAATAGGAACCACCATATCTTGACAATAAAAACATTGATTCCATCGCTGAAATCAGCAGGAAAACCAATATAGCAGGTAAGATAATAAAACGTACATTTCCGGACATGAACATTTTTTTGTTATCGCGGTTCCCTGCCAATAAACCAACTTCATAAAAAATGATCCATGAATAAAACAGCGTTGATGCCGGAAGATACATAATAACATTGAACAACCTTGAAAGATATAACGCCAACAAACCTATTATACTTAATATGAGAACAAATACTATTCCCGCCGGCCTGCGATTAAGACGCTGAAGCAACGGTGTTATTATATAGAATTGAACGATCACTACGATAAAATAATAGCCCGAACACGCTCGTCCCAGAAAGAGTTTGAGTATTATTTCGCCTGCATTAAAATCATGTGTTTTACTAACCTCACAACCTAACCAAACAAGAGACCAGAATAAATATGGAATAAGAATTCGTGGAAGTCTTTTTGTTAAAAAGGTTTTATAATCCGCTAATGATTCCATTGGTTCTTTTGCTGACCAATATCCGGAAATAAAAAGGAACGCAGGGACAGCAAAATTTATTAATTGACAATAAGTAATAAGAAAAAAAAAGTTCCACCTATCAGTTGAGGGATATCTCCATAGAAAAGCAGAACCAACCACATGTATTGCAACAACTGCAATTATTGCGAGTCCACGAAAAGCATCAAATGAAGAGTCTCGGTTTTTTTTCATGATCATATATCACCACCCAGAAACATACATGTTATCAAACCAAAGACATTATACAACTAATATTTCACTTTTTTAGTGTAACATCACAAATTATAGCAGATGGCAAACAGAGCGGATATGACAGAGATTTAGTCGCACTGACCACTGTTTTTCAGGTAAATTCCCCGTTTTTTAAGATTTTTTTACTTTCCCAGCCTTAGTCCTATAACTATTTTCTTGCAATTTTACCGTTAATATGATATAAGGAAGTTTTTGAGAAAGAAAATGTTTCGGAGGAGTTTTTGCAGGCTTTTTTAAATAAAAGCTGACAAAACCCAGCATTAGGTAAACTTGCCCGGGTGATAAGCTTACATTCACGGACGAAATTAGCGAGCAGACCATAAAAGCATAGTCTGTTCGTATCCCCACTCAAGGAGGTAGCGGCAGAGTCTGCGCATTTGGTGCAGCTACTCAGGAAGATATCAAGGAGAAGGCACATAGACGTTTTGAAGCAAAAACCAGTAATGATGCCAATCTTGATTGGTTTGATTTTTTGGGGGTCTATTTTAGCATGCGCAGCGGAGGCTGAAATAAAAATTATGCCCCTTGGCGATTCTATAACCGAAGGGGTAATAGGTAGTTCTGATGATACCGGATATCGTCGTTCGTTGTATTTGTCATTAACCGCCGCGGGATGCAATGTCAATTTCGTTGGGGGGCTGACCGCGGGTATTCCTGTCGATTTCGACCGTGACCACGAAGGACATTCCGGTTGGCGAGCCGATCAGATAAGAGACAATGTCTATAATTGGCTGAGTATTAATCCAGCCGACATTGTAATGCTTCACATTGGAACAAATGATATCACTGGCGGAAATGAAGATGTCGCCGAGGTTAACGATATTTTAAATGAGATAGACAGATACAGCCAGGATATTACCGTCATTCTGGCGGCACGTATTATTTTGCGAAATGACACTAAGAATCCAGAGACAATAGCATTTAACGATGCTGTTGAGGCAATGGCTGCCGAGCGTATTATTATGGGTGATGACATTATTATTGTAGATATGGAAAATGCCCTGACGTATCCTGACGATTTGGCCGACACACTCCATCCCAACAATAGTGGTTACAACAAGATGGCAAATGTTTGGTACGATGCTTTAATTGATTACTTTACTCCCGTAATAACCTCCACTGCGGTAACAAGTGGAATCATAGGAGTGCTTTACGTCTACGATGTCAATGCCGTCGGTTACCCCGACCCTAATTACACACTGATCGAACATCCACCTGGAATGACAATTGATACTAATACGGGTCTGATCGAGTGGATTCCTGCCTCTGCCAATGATTTTAACGTTACTGTTGAAGCCAGAAACAATATCGCTGATACTAATCAGAGTTTTACGATTACCGTTCCCAAAACGATTGAGTTTGATGCCGTCAGTTCCGATTTCAATGGTATCACTGGCACCCAGTTAAGCTGGCCTCATACGATTGGCAGTGGCGATAATCGTTTTTTGATCGTAGGAACACTGGGCAAGGACAAAAGTGACGGCAATTTAATAATAAATACTGTAACTTATAACAATGTCCCTATGATGCCGGTAGAGAACTCCGCGATAATGGCTGGCACAGGAACAGGCAATGACCTGAGAATTAAAACAGAGTTGTATTACATGCTCGACAAGGATTTACCTCCAACAGGCACTTATGATGTAATTGTAACTTATTCGGCTAATGTCAAAATGAGGTCTGCCGGCGTTATTTCGCTCAGGAACGTAGATCAGGAACCCGCGGAAGCGGTGGATGCTAACTCCGATCAAAACTCAGATACTATCTCTACCAATATTACTACCCTAACTGATGGTGCATGGCTAATTGATATAGTCGGCACTAACAACAATGACCTCATTGATGTAAACCAAAGCAATAATCAGATCGAACGATTTGACGTTAACACAATCGGCATCGCTGCGGCAGGCAGTACAAGGATCATAACCTCAGCTGGTCCTGCCGTAATGAACTGGACTTTCCCCACTGGAGCCGAATGGATGGTTCACTCAGTAGCAGCGTTCGCACCGGAACAAGACAAGACTATTTCAGGGCATATTTACGAACCTAACGGCGCAGCTATCGAGGGCGTACTTATCTCCACAATTCCAGACATATTTTCTGGCACCGCCGACCCTAACGGCTGTTATGAATTTATAGTTCCCAATGCATGGTCCGGCACAGTTGCTCCAACCAAAGCCGGCTGCATGTTCGCCCCTGCTCAGCGAATTTATAACAATGTAACTACTAACCATTTGCTCGAGGACTTCGACAACATCCTTATCTATAATCTTGATGGGCTAAACCGTATTGACTTTGGCGATCTCAAAATAATGAGCGATTATTGGCTCCAAACCGGAGCAACACTTCCATGCGATTTCTACGATGACGGCACTGATACTGTTAACTTTCTGGATTTCGTTGACTTTGCCAATGCGTGGAGAAAATAGTTAAGAACCTGCCCTGGATTTCCTGTTTGGACATACCTTTGCAACAACCATTTAACCAAATAATTCCGCAAATACCCAGTGGACGCTGCACTTCAAAGTTGTTAGAATACCGCCGATGGAAATGTATCCGTTAAAATTTAAGCCAATCTATAAGCAGCGTATCTGGGGCGGGCAAAAGCTGCGAGAGGTATTTGGTAAGAATCTACCACCTGGCCAAAAAATCGGCGAAAGCTGGGAACTGGTTGATCTGCCAAACGATAAATCCATAATCGCTAACGGAGAATTGACAGGAAAAACACTCAACCAGGCAATCAAACAATACCCAAAAGAAATAACAGGTGACGAAAACTTTTCTCTGCCGTTTCCATTGTTGATCAAACTGCTCGATGCGCAGGATGTACTCAGTGTGCAGGTTCATCCGGACATCCAGACCTGCCAACGAATGGGCAAGGGTGAGCCTAAGACCGAGTGCTGGTATATCATCTCGGCAGAACCGGGAGCGGCAATTTATAAAGGGCTAAAGACAGGCGTAACAAAAGAACAATTTGCGGACGCTATAAAAACTGGCAATGTCGACGAGTTGGTAGAAAAAATCCAGGTTCAGCAGGGCCAGTGCCATTTTCTGCCAGCGGGAACCATTCACGCTATCGGTGCGGGACTGTTGATTGCGGAAATACAGATGGCTTCGGATACGACCTATCGCGTATTCGACTTCAACAGAGTTGACAATAACGGCAATCCAAGACAACTGCATATTCAAGAGGCTATGGAAAGTATCCATTTCGATCCGTCCGGTGATGATCTTAGCGTCAGAACCACCGGCAGACTCGTCGATTGTGAACAGTTCAATGTAGACAAGGCTGAGCGAGCCTCGATTTTATCTGGAAAAATGAAGATACTGATCACACTTACTGGCAGCGGGAAAATTCAAAAGCAGGACTGCCCCCCTACCAAGTTCAAAGCTGGAGATACATTACTGATACCCGCAGCTTATGAAGGAAAAATGGACCTTGACGACCAGACACAATACCTGACAGTAACTATTTAACTTGTGCTCTGATCTTTATCTTTTTTTATCGCTCCCCGCAGACCTTCCATTTTCAAAAAGCCTTTTCGCCATACGATGATTCCTGATATCGCGAAAACCAGAACGTAAACAACCGCGGCAAATCTGGTTCTTATCTGACTCATTATCAAGCCGACCAAAGCGTAGGCACCTGCAAGGACATAGCAGATCGCAACGGTTTTCTTCAGCGGTATCCCCCTGTCTATCATCTGGTCATAAATATGACCCCGGTCTGAAACGAATAAGGGCCTATGATTAAGCAATCGCCTGACAAGGGCGACGGCGGTATCAAGGATCGGCAGGCCAAAGACAACTATCGAAGCGAGCCACCAGCGTGGAATTCCTTCTGCGAAAAGTATCATCAGTGCCGCGATCATAAAGCCCAGCAGCATACTGCCGGCATCTCCCATGAATATCTTGGCCGGATGACGGTTGAAAGGCAAGAAGCCGCAAACACCACCGACCATAGCCAGGCAAATTATGATCCGCACCGGATCACCGACAACACTGAATTTCCACGTAGTCAGATGGACCGCTAAAAGCAGCATGGCTACCGTGATAATAGCAGTCACTCCGCCGCAAAGACCGTCAAGACCGTCGAGCAGATTCAACGAGTTCGTCGCACCGAGAACAAAGACTATCACAACAATACCACCAAGAATTATTTCGAGATTTTGCGGCAATAACACATTGAATAATTTTGCTGAATGACCAAGGCTTGGAACAATACCAACAAGCAACAGCATAATACCGGCTGCGATCTGGCCCAGGATCTTTTGTCCGGGCTTAATATCGAATATGTCATCGGCGACACCTACAAAACAAGCTATAGAGCCACCAGCCAGTATCCCCAGAAGCCATTTAAACGCTGAGCTGAAAAACTCTTCATTGCGCAAACATGCAATACCAGCCAAGACACCTACCGTCAATCCGATCAATATACCGATACCACCGAGATATGCCACAGGTTCCTTGTGCGTTTTGACCGTATCGTCAGGCCTGTCAACGATCCCGAATTTTATAGCGACCCTCTTGCACATCCATGTAGCTACCAAAGCCGCGACAAAAGACAAAACCAGTACCGGCCAAAAACTGACGATCTGAGCCGTCGGTCTGTAAGGTCCAATTATATCCTTAAAAATCATTATTGTTTATTTTTATTTATGGTTAATTATTTTTTTATCCAGACTTCACCATCGTAGCGAAGCATTGTCAGGCCATCTTCAAAGTTATCGAAGCCGATCTTGACTTTTCTTCCAAGCAGTTCCCGCATTATCCATTTCGGAAAATTGGCGCCGGCTTTAATTGACAGCGGTGCCCCGCCTCCAAAACGCGGGTTTACTTCGATGAACTTGACTTTCTTATCATTATTAAGAAATAGTTGCAAAGTTATAACACCAGGGCCCGCACCGAGCGTTTCCACCAATTTAGCGGCCTGACTGATAATATGAGCATCTTTTACAACCCTGCCCTTACTAACTTCACCAGATCGGACCTCGATACGCATTCTCGGAACGACACAACGGACCTTCATATCAAAGTCAACATAAACGTCGCAGGTATATTCGGCGCCGTCAATCAATTCCTGACAGATCGGGTTCGGAACCTTTTTGGCATAGAACAAAAGATCGTTGCGGTTATGCGCGATAGCGGTACCTCTGCTGGCAAAGCCGTCCCATGGTTTTAAAAAACAGGGCCATTGAAATTTTGAGCTTTCGGCTATAGATCTTACAAGAGCGGATCGAACGCTCATCGTAACAGGCGTATCGAATCCGTTGGTTTGGAGAAAACGATGAGTCTTTCTCTTGTCCTGACAAATCTCGATCACTTCCGGCGCCGAAACCAAAACGCAGCAACCCAATTCGGCAAACCTGGCCTTATTCTTTGCCAAAACTTTCAGATCAAGATCAACCGTAGGGACAAGCAGCTTTACTTTATTATCGGCAACAATTTCGAGTAGCTGCTTTACATAGCCCGGATGAGAGGTCGGCTTGACAAGAAATTTCTTATCGCACAACTGCAGAGCAGGACTCAGTTCTGTGGTGTCGGTTCCGAGTAAAGACGATTTTACTTTCAACTGCCTGGCTGCCGCAGCAAAGCTCTTAAGCAGCGAAACTCGTCTGCCAATACACGTAAACAGAATATTCAGAGCCCCACCAGAATTTTTCCGCAATTTAGCCATTTAATTATTCCCTGCTTTTACTTCCGATAATAAGCTAATACACCTTTTTGTCAATCAAAAATACTTACGGATAATAGTTCAATTATTTTGACATTTTGACGATATAGGTTTAGATTAACTTTCTAGGTTACTAATCGGCCATAAATTCAGAATGGTTAAATGATTAATTAATATACGAGAATAGAAATATGACAGACTGGAAAAAAAAGATTAACGAAAAGAAGATCAAAGTTGGCGTCCTCGGTCTTGGTTATGTAGGCCTGCCCCTGGTGAGGGAGTTCGCATCGGAAGGTATAAAAGTTACCGGCTTCGACATCGATGAGAAAAAAGTCAACAAACTCAATTCCGGACGCAGTATTATCAAGCACATCTCACATTCCCAGGTCAAACAAATGGTAAGTTCCGGCCTGTTCAAAGCGACCACTAATATGTCGCGGATCAAAGCCGTTGACGCTGTACTGGTTTGCGTGCCGACACCGCTAACAGAAAACCGTGAGCCGGACATGCAGTTCATTATAAAGAGTAGCGAAACGATCGCCAGGTACCTGCAGCCGGGCCAGCTCATCGTATTCGAAAGTACTACCTATCCAGGAACCACACGTGAGCTCGTCGCCCCTATACTTGAACGATCAGGATTGAAAGCGGGAAAAGATTTCTATCTTGGCTATTCTCCCGAACGTGAGGACCCGGGCAATAAAAACTTCAGCACAAAGACAATCCCAAAGGTGGTCGGCGGCTTAACCCCAAAGTGCAGGGAGATGGCTTGTGATCTCTATAACGCGGTTATTGTTGAAACGGTACCGGTATCGAGTCTCGAAGCGGCAGAAGCTGCAAAGATAGTCGAGAACGTCTACCGCTGCATTAACATCGCTATGGTAAACGAGCTTAAGATGGTTTTCGACCGTATGGGAATCGACATATGGGAGGTAATTAACGCGGCCAAGACCAAGCCTTTCGGCTTCAACGCATTTTATCCCGGCCCGGGCCTGGGCGGTCACTGCATACCGATCGACCCGTTCTACCTGACATGGAAAGCAAGACAATATGGCATGCCCACACGTTTTATAGAACTGGCCGGCGAGATCAATACCGATATGCCCAATTACGTCATAACCAAAACCATGGAGGCACTTAACGACCACAAAAAAAGCTTAAAAGGATCAAAAGTGCTCGTGCTCGGCTTAGCCTATAAAAAAGACATCGACGATCTAAGAGAGTCACCCTCGATAGAATTGATCGAATTGCTGCGAGAAAAAGGTGCCAAGGTCGACTACAATGACCCATACATCCCAAGGACACAAAAGCAACGCCAACATAACTTAAAAATGGTCAGCAAAAAGCTCTCAGCAAAAATGCTGGCTGGCTACGACGTTGTTTTGATCTCTACTGACCACAGCGATTATGACTATAACTGGATCGTTCAAAACGCAAAGCTGGTGATCGATACCCGCAACGCCACCGAAAACGTGCGTAAGAACAGAAGAAAAATCGTAAAAGCATAAAGAAAAGGTGACTTTTTTTTATTCGTGTTAATTCGTGAAAATTCGTGGTTAATTAAAACAAAATAAAATGCTTAAAGAAAGTGACAATCCTCCGATTAGTTGGCCGGCAAAAAAATCTGTCACGGATTTTGATGGGCAGTGGTGGGTTGTGCACACAAAGAGCAGAAATGAAAAAGCTCTTGCCCACGATCTGATAACCAAAAATGTCAATTACTTTCTGCCCATGAGTTGGAAAGTTCGCCACCAAAGAGGCCGCAAAATCCGTTCGCTTTTGCCGTTGTTTGGCGGATATATGTTCTTCTGCGGAGAAGAAAAACAACGCCTTGAAGTATTGCAAACAAATCGTGTAGCCAATCTGATAGAGGTCAAGGACCCGGAAAGACTGGTCAAGGAACTCAAGCAGATCGAACAGACACTTGCCGCAGGGGTGCCTGTAGTACCTCATAACTACCTCAAAGTAGGCCAGCGATGCAGGGTCACTTCGGGGCCTTTGGCACATTTAGAAGGTATCGTCGTCAGAACTAAAGACACCGCCAGGCTGGTTCTGCAGATCGACATGCTGGGCCAGGCCGCAAGCGTCGAAATAGATATAGACACGATCGAAAAATTAGAACAATAATATTATAGACAAAGGTTAGTCAGATGAAAATTTGTGTAGTTGGAATAGGTTATGTCGGGTTGGTGACGGCAGGCTGTTTGGCAGAAGCCGGCAATAATATCGTATGCGTCGATAACGATGCCAAAAAAGTCAAACAGCTCAAAAATGGTGTGATCCCAATTTATGAACCAGGCCTGACAGAGATCATCAAGCGCAACGAAAAACTCGGCCGACTCACTTTTACAACCGACCTGAAACAAGGCATTGATAATTCTACTATTATCTTTCTCGCAGTCGGGACACCATCAGCAGTTGATGGCTCCGCCGACATCTCCGCAATACTTTCTGTCGCAGAGCAAATCGCTGACAACCTCACAGACTATCGGATCATAGCAACAAAAAGTACCGTCCCCATAGGCACACACAAAAAAGTCACTGACATCATAAAATCCAGAACAAAGATACCTTTTGATTATGTCAGCAACCCGGAGTTTCTTAAAGAAGGTTCAGCGGTAGAAGATTTCATGCGGCCGGACAGAATAATCATCGGCTCTACCAACCCAGCGGTAAACGAGACAATGAAACAGCTCTATGGTCCATTTATGCGAAAAGCCAACCGTATATTGTTTATGGACCCTACTTCCGCGGAAATGGCCAAATACGCAGCTAATACAATGCTCGCGACGAGAATTTCGTTCATGAACGAACTGTCACAATTGTGCGAAACCCTCGGCGCTGATATCGAACTCATAAGACAGGGCATAGGCTCTGACTCACGGATCGGCCGATCGTTCCTGTTCCCAGGCGTCGGATACGGAGGCTCTTGTTTCCCAAAGGACGTCCGCGCACTTATCCATACCGGCTCAATAAACGATACTGAAATGACAATGGCAAAAGCGGTTCAGCAGATAAATAAAACTCAACAGCAAAGATTCGCCAAACGCATAATTGACTACTTTGCAGGCTCTGAAACAAAAACGACATTAGCTGTCTGGGGCCTGGCATTCAAGGCAAAGACCGACGACGTCAGGGAATCGCCGGCTCTTTTCTGTATTGACAAACTACTCGAAGCCGGCATGAAGATAAATGCTTACGACCCCGAAGCAGGACCAGCAGCACTCGAAGTACTCAACGGCAAGATCAAGTTAATGCGGAACAGCTACGACGCCCTTGATAATGCAGACGCACTGGTCATCTTCACCGACTGGCAGGAATTTAGGAACCCAGACTTTGAGACCATTGCGACAAAGCTGAGAAACCCTCTCATATTCGATGGCAGAAATCTCTACGACCCAAAGATCATCAAGCAAGCTGGCTTCGAATATCACAGCATCGGAAGAGCTTCGGTTTGTCCAAAAAAGTAACAAAAACAAACTTCGAGAAATTATTATGAACCTCGCAATCAAGATCATAGGCGGCTGCATCGCTTTTATGGGGATACTATATTTGATAAAACCCGACATTATGAAAAAAGTGATCGAGTTCTTTAAAAAAGGAAAACGTGTTTACCTGGCCGCGATCCTAAGATTTGCTCTTGCCATTACCTTTCTGGTCGGAGCCACACAGTGCAGGATTCCCTGGGGCATAATTGCCTTCGGGATAGTTTTCATAATTTCAGGCCTGTTGATTTTCATGCTCCGAGCTGAAAAAATAAAAGGGATACTCGATTGGTACTCGAAACAGCCGAACCTGATCCTTAGGTTCCTTGGGCTTATCGTCTCAGCGATTGGACTGCTTATTCTATACTTTGCATAAGGAAAGCCAACATGAAGATTCTAATTACCGGCTCTGCAGGCTTTATAGGCTCGCATCTGACGCAGCGACTCCTAAGTAACAGCCACACCGTAGTCGGTCTCGATAATTTCGACAAATTTTACGACCCCAAAATAAAACGACAAAACATCGAGCCTTGCCTGACAAACAGAAATTTCACACTCATAGAAGCAGACATCCGCGACGCTGACACGATCGAAAAAATAACAAGTGACAAATTCGACGTGATCGTACACTTAGCCGCCCGCGCAGGCGTTCGCCCTTCCATCGCTCAACCCGCTCTCTATGCCGATGTTAATATCAAAGGCACCGTCGCCCTGCTCGAAGCGGCAAAGAAAAATAACATAACCAAATTCATCTTCGCATCGAGTTCGAGCGTTTACGGCAACAACAAAAAGGTACCTTTCGCCGAAGACGATAACGTAGACTTCCCCATCTCGCCATACGCCGCGACGAAAAAGGCCTGCGAACTTATCTGCCATACATATCATCATCTTTACAATATCGACATGACCTGCCTGCGGTTTTTCACCGTCTACGGCCCAAGACAGCGACCCGACCTGGCAATACACAAGTTCGCCCGATTGATCGAACAGGATAAACCGATCCCAGTCTATGGCGACGGCAGTATGATGCGGGACTTCACTTATATCGACGACATAATTGACGGCGTAATTGCGGCCATCGACAAATGTAAAGGCTATAACATTTACAACCTCGGCGAATCAAGACCAATATCGGTCATTGACTTAATCGCTGAAATCGAAAAGGCGATTGGTAAAAAGGCCGTCAAAGATTTCCAACCACTCCAGCCAGGCGATGTCAAGCAAACATACGCCGACGTAACCAAGGCCGTTAACGAATTAGGCTACAAACCCAACACAACCATACAAGCAGGCCTAAAAAAATTCGCCGATTGGCTAAAAAACAAATAGGCCGCTAAATGTAAACTTCACAAAAAAACATTTGTTCCACAATCATTTTACTGTTATAATAAACTTTTTCGGGGCGTGGCGCAGTTTGGCTAGCGCGCGTGACTGGGGGTCACGAGGTCGCAGGTTCAAGTCCTGTCGCCCCGATTTTTCGGGCGTTGCCCGAAAAATAGAGCAGGTGATAAGTAGAAAAGGTGAACAGGTGAAAAATCGGCTAACACCGACAATTAAAGTTTCACCCCCATCTCACCACCCTGCGGTCTCCTGCTCACCTGATCACCTGTTCAAAAGGAAATAGCAATGGCTTTCATGTTCGAGAATCTCGAAGTTTATCAAAAAGCAATAGATTTCACTGAACAGATTACAACTTTGACCGAGCAATTCCCTCGCGGCTATTATTTCCTGACCGATCAACTCAATCGTGCTTCTTTATCAATAGCTACCAATATCGCAGAGGGCAATGGCCGTTTCACAAAACCCGACCGCAAAAACTTCTTTATCATAGCCCGTGGCAGCACACAGGAATGTATCCCCCTACTGGAACTGGCTCGCAGAAAACAGCTTATTTCCGAACATAACGTTTCCAATTTACGCAACGATCTGGAAATCATCGCTAAAATGATAAGCGGCCTGATCAAGGGACTTGAAAATCGTAAAGTTTAATTCCTTTTTTATTGAATTACCGCAACCAATTGTTAAAATGGTGCAGTAGCTATCAGTCTTAGAAAGATAAAAACTATGTTCGACATTCAAAACAAGATCATACAAAAGATGACACCCTCCCAGAAAGTTGAGGCTTCCATGATGCTCTATCACTGTGCAAGGCACTGCAAAGCGGCATGGCTAAGAAAGATCCATCCGGACTGGTCCGAACGTCAAATTAACATGGCTGTGAGGGAGGCTTTTATCAATGCACGAAGCTGATCTTTTGTTGTACTTCCTAAAGCCTTTAAGCCAGGCCCGTTTTGAGTATATGGTCACCGGATCAGTAGCGAGCATTATTTACGGCCAACCACGAATGACGCACGATATCGATCTGGTCCTTGAGCTTTGAGTTGACCGGGTTGCTGAATTTATAAACCTGTTTTCGCCAGAGAAGTTTTACTGCCCTCCTGAAGAGACCATATTGACTGAAATCAATCCCAAAACACGGGGACATTTCAATATTATACATCAACCTACCGGTTTTAAGGCCGACATCTACCCAAAAGGTAACGACAAGCTGCACCTATGGGCATTCAGCAGACGTCAAAAAATCGATCTTAGTGGGGTCAGTGTATGGATAGCTCCTCCTGAATATGTTATACTTAGGAAACTAGAGTATTTCAGAGAAGGCCAAAGTTCAAAACATCTCAACGATATCAAACAAATGCTTACAATTTCTTCGGATGTAATTGACCAGAAGTTGCTGCAGGAAAAAATCGAAGAAAACGGACTAAAAAAACAGTGGCAGCAGTTGTCCAAACTATAAGTCTTTTTTAAATACAAAAATAACGCAGAGTAAATCTCCACCGGTTACCTGAAATAAATATTGAATCACGACAGCTAATCGTTAAAATGGTGCAGTGAGAATTTTTTGAGAGATTAAACAAATGTGGTCAGTTGGATTAATTATTGCGGCAATCTTAGTTGTTGATCTGTGCATTATATGCATATATAAAGCATTGCGGCAAAAAACGAGCAAAAACAATAAGTAAATCTGGACGGTTCGGTGGAACTATTTTAGTTCACTAGCCCACCCTACCCGATTTTTATAACTTCATCCAACTCAACATCTTGGTTCCTACATTTTTCAACCGGCTTGTAGGGTAATGGCTTGGCAAATTCGACAGCGACTCGATGCAATGAATCATCTGTATTGCCGACCTGGCGTACATAGCCGCGACGAACAAAGTCATCCGCATCGCGGCCAGGCAGTGGCAGTTTGATCCTGACCAGTATCGAGTCACCAATTCGCGGAAGTTGAGTCTCCAGCTCAGTGGTAAAAGCCGCTCCGCCGCTCGAAACATCGATCAATCGCCCTTTGGAAGAAGTTGGCGTAATGGCATTGGAAAATTGCATCTTTTCATCGCAGGACAGCCTTTGTTCTTTTCTTTTTTCAATATTTTTATCGCCCCCTGTGCGTGAGGAGTTTTTCCGAACAAAAGGCAACAGGTTTTTAGCAACGCTATTTAGCATTATTTCGATTCATCCATTAACTTTACGAACCACATACATACAAATCGACCTGTTCAGAGGACAACTTAACGTAAGTATTTGCTTAAAAAACCCAAAAACTCACCACCTCTGGCATCCAAAACAGCTCAAGTAACGGATATTTTTCAGCCGATATAGTCCTCTGTAACAAATCAATATAAACCATATTTAGGAGAATACAGAAAATGGCTGAATCTAAAAACAAAAAGTTTTCGTTCTGTCGCCTGATCGGATTAGCAGGAGCAACGTTCCTGATCGTCGGCGCAATCGCGGTAGGAGCAGGTGCAGCGATGTTTATCAATTTACCATCCCTGGCAATTACATTCGGCATCACTTTCTTCATGCTGTTAGCAGCTTTCGGCAAGGACTTTCTAAAATTCATCCCCGACAGCCTGGCCACACTTATCTGCACCCCGCAGGAAGCCAACCCGAGATTCGCCGAAATAGCCGCCCATGGTGCCCGCTACGTCATCGGTGCAGGCGTAATAGGCACAATGATCGGAATAATCCAAATGCTTTCCAACCTGAGCGATCCCAGCGGAATCGGCGCAGGAATGGCAACAGCTCTGCTGACAATATTCTATGCCGTTATCACCTCAGAGCTATTGTTCGCGTATCTGCACAAGGCCTATTCTGACGGCAACAAAACCGAAACCACCAAACCGCTACCAGCCAGTAATATCGCCCTGCCAGGCATAGTCACATCGATTCTGATAATCGCGTTTCTTATCATGCTCTGTTATGAGGCCATCCCTCAAGTACAAAATAATTTTTTTCTTACATTTCTATA
>JBHPGW010000057.1:0-16393 GCA_042569785.1 Planctomycetota bacterium
AAAGCGGCTTGTCGAGTATTTTATGGACGGAAATAAATTCGTATATCGTATTGTGAGAAAGTAAAATAATAAAAAGGAAAAATTTGAAAGGAGATTCTATTATGGCCAGACAAAGTTTAGCTGTTATAACAATCTTAAGTTTGTCGCTTTTGTGGAACTGTTCATTCGCAGACGCGGCTGTCAGTCCCGGCAAGCTGATAGACAGGGGTATGTCGATAGATAAGGCGATCGACACAGCGATCGAGCAGAACAGGAAAGGAGACTTTTCTGTCAGCATCCTTGGTGCCCCGGCCGGTACAAAGGTCGAGTATACTTTGACAAGCCTGGATTTTGATTTGGGGACGATTCTGTATCGGTCTTGTTTTTTGAAGCCTGAGACTGACCCCGACCGGATACAGATGCTGGATAAGATCGAAAAATACTTCAATTCCATCCTGGTTCCTCTTTTCTGGCATACTACCGAGCCCAACCAAAACCAGATAGACCATACTGCTTTTTTGCAGGTTTCCCGTTGGGCCAAAGAGCACGGCAAAAAGACCTTCGGTCATGCTCTGTTCTATGGGCCCGGCGACAAAGCTCTGGACGACTGTGATATTATCGATGCCGGAAAAAAACAATTTGTTCAGCCTTGGGTTCAGACGCTGGATAAAAAGCAGCTTGAGCAGGCGATGAAACGATACCTTGATGAATCTTTGCCGCTCTATGAAGGTTTGGTGGCCAGATACACACTGAATAACGAGACACTGAACCACAGAGGCAGCGGCATCCCGATAGACTATTTTAGTAAGAAACTTGGTTTCAAAAACCTGGCACCGTATTTCAAGTGGGCCAGGGACGCTGCGCCAGGGACAAGTTTCTATACCAACGAAAACTGTATTCTGGCTGCTATAGATGACGCAGGCAACCACTCGACGCCGTATTATGTTAAAATGATAAAGGAGCTGATCATCTCAGGTGCTGATGTAGGCGGTATTAGTATTCAGGGACATTTCTTCGGTACCAGGGTTCCACCAACCAAAGAGATTTGGGAAAAACTCGATGCTCTTTCGGTCTTTAATCTGCCGATACTGATAACAGAGTTTGGTGTTCAGACAGGTGACGTCCAGCAATACGCGGAAGATCTGCATCGGTTCTACCGAACATGCCTTGCTCATCCGGCTGTGGAAGGAGTGATCCGATGGGGCATTTGGGAACCGGATATGTGGCCAAAGAAACATCAGCTCGACAAAACGAGTTTTTATACTCACGACCCTGAAATGCATCTGTGGAGCAAAGACTGGACACCGAATCAGGCAGCCAAAGTTTACATCGATCTTGTCACGAAAGAATGGATGACCAGAGGGACCGGCAAGACAAACGATGCCGGACAAATTAAATTCCGAGGCTTCTACGGAACTTACAGAATTGATGTTGCCGGGAAGGAATTCACAGTTGAGTTTAAGCAGCCCCTGCCACAACAGAAAGTCATTACACTGCCATAAAGAATTATGGCAAAAATTGAAGGAATTCAGAAGCTCGCAAAGCTGCCTGGGAAAGGTAAATTCTTGGCAGTTCAAGGTACGTTTTTCTCTACTTTCTACTCACTATTTTCTACTCACTATTTTCTACTGCTCTGTGTGTGAGTTTTTTTGCCAGAAAAAAATCTCACACACCTCTCTGTTTTTAAGGTGTGGCCACGTTTTTTTGCTTGCTTTTTGAAGAAATATTGTTAAATTAGGGAAGAAAGTTGAAAAAAATAGAAAAAAATGGAACACTTCGTTGCTTTTGCGCATCATTATAAGCGGAAAGTAAGCAAAATTCGGAAAAATATTGTAAAAACGCAGGAAAGGATGTTGTTGTTATGAAAAGAAAAGGTTTTACATTAGTTGAGTTGCTGGTGGTGATCGCGATCATCGCGCTGTTGATGTCACTGCTGATGCCGGCGTTGAATAAGGCCAAAGAGCAGGCGAAGAGGGTCTGGTGCCTGGCGAATCAGCGTGGGACCATGATATGTGTACGTACATATAGTCTGAGTAATGAAGACTACCTGCCACTTGGACGCAGCAGGCATGCGGGTGCGTATATGAGTATACTCGACTTGCCTGTTCTATTGGTGGATGAGGGTCTTTCCCCAAAAGGCCTGCATTGTCCAGGTGACATTAGAAAACCGGGCGCAGTTACAGCCTGGATGGAAATCTGGTACGATAACTCCGACGGTTTTGTTCCTGATTGCTGGATAAATGAGACTATACCTGCCTGGACAAGTCAACGTCCTGACTTTAGTTATTCCTGGCCAAACAAGATGTTCAGTGCGGTTGACCCGGAGACAAGAATGCTTTTTCCCCACGCAGAACGCCAACTTAAAGCCTGGAAGCTTGAGGATGTCAAACATCCATCGAGATTGATCGCTTACGGCGACTTTAACTATCCGGTAGACGGCACGTATCAGTGGGCTCATTGCCCTTCGGGTCCGGCAATGAAAGGTATTGCAGGCGGTTTTATTGATGGACATGCAAAGTTCCATTTTACATCTGAGTTGGACAGGGAAAGATGGCAGGAATTTGACGGGTATAACATCGATTATGTAGGTAGTTATGGTACGGACTATTATAACATAGGCAATACAATCGACGGTATTAAAGGCTATGATGTGAAGTAATGGAGCAGTATCTTGGGAGCAATCGTTACTCGGCGAGGTGTCTTACTATTCCGCAGGCTCTGCGTAGGATAATATCTGCTTTTCTTGGGGTATCTGTGGGGCCGGCATTGTAATCGATGTCCATTACCTCGATGAATTCTGAGGTGTAATCTTTCAGTACGCCGACAAGTTCGATCGTTTTGCCGTCTTTGACCTGTTCAATTACGACCTTTCGGCCAATGTGGCGTTCTAATAGAGGTTCATAGGCGGTAGTGACCGAGCTAATCAGTTCCTGTTTCATCTGTGAGACGTATTTGTCCTGGCTGGTAAGCATTGCTCCCGATGGTGTGGTTTTCTTTGCGTGACTGATCAGGACATTGACGGCTTCCATAATCGAATCGCGGACTGTTTTAAAAACGTTTCTAACTCTTCGTCCGAGCTTTTTGAAAAACTTCGGATGGTAGGTTCTTTCCAGATCGCTGTCCCTTCTTGTCCTGTCAGAGCCGCTAAGCTGATCGTGAAACCGAATCAAAGCCTGAATATTTGAATATTCCTGCTTGTAAAGGATGAAACTGGTCTCGTCATGGCCCTGGTCGTCTTTGTGAGGATTTTCATAGACCAGTTCAAGGCCGGTATTTTCAACGCGTAATTTGCCCCAGATAATCTTTTCGGGCGTGTATTTAAGTGTAACGAGATAATTGGCAAAGTCCTTTAGACATCTATCCCTTTTTGTTCTCGCGACAAAGGCCCCTACGAAGGTTGCCAGCACGATAAAAATAATGGTTGTTGCAAACATAATTTAATCCTTTTTAATCACCCCGTAAAGGCTAACGCAGGCAATAAGTAATGTCAAATATAAAAAATGCTGGTTTTAAGGGGATTATTTGGAGATTTTTTTTGAACAGTATTTACCTGAGTGGGTAAATGTGGTATAATCCCCGTTTCATTATTAATTGAGGCAGGTGGTAATATTCGAAGGTTAATAAAAAAGGCTGTTTGCGGCCAAACGAGAAGACATATTGGCGGCACAGCAGCAGGTCGTTTTCTGGGGCTTTGTACTTCATGGGCGGTTGATACTCTTGGCCATGGGCGAGAATGGATCGAGGTGGTGGAGTTGGATCTGCACCTTGCGAATTTAGCAAAACAGTTTCGGGGGATGCGAGTAGTTCATATCAGTGATCTTCATTGCGGCAGATCGGTAAGCAGTAAATATCTTCGGCACTGCATCGAACGGGTTAATGAGCTCGATGCTGATATTGTTCTGCTGACAGGCGACTATATAACTTATGACGTTTACGGCAGGTTCGGTAAAAAAATTGTGGAGCTTATGGGCGATATATCGAGCCGTCATGGAACTTACGCATGTATGGGCAATCACGATTACGGCGTCGACGGCATTACCGGTTCGCTGCGTCATAGGCGACTTGGCAAACTGATCGATGGAATGAAAGACTGTGGGATTAATGTTCTGCGTAATGAGTCAGCGGTTTTGGAAAGATCGGGCGGACAACTGTGGTTTGTCGGGCTTGGCGATCTTTGGGCCGGCGATTTCAAACCACATAGAGCCTTCGCCGATATCGATAGCGATGATACGGTGATTGCGTTAGCGCACAATCCAGAAAGTGTAAACCACATGAAAGATTTTGATTATGACGCTGTTCTCTGCGGACATACTCACGGTGCACCTTTGCAGTTTTCACTGTTGCGAAAGAAGTCGCTTTTGAATAGGCACGATTATTATTCAGGGCTTTACGATCTTGGCGACAAAAAGCTGTACGTAAATCGAGGCCTGGGGCGATTGGGCAGATTGTTCTTTAACGCGAGTCCTGAAATCACGGTATTCAACCTTTGTGACAGACCCAAGGCCAAGCTCGTCGATGCTCAGAGTCTTCTGAAATCACAAGTTTAGTTGTCAATTTTTGAACAAAATTTCAATACCTTTGGCTTCACGGAGATGGTATTGCTCGCTCCATTCAGCTGTACAAGGACAAGTTTTAGATTGAGGGGGTATAGTTTGGGGGGAAATTTTTTAAGATTATCTGCTGGGGGGTTGCTTTTGCTGGTCAATTCTGGTATAATAATATAACTGTCTATCGGTTAAGGAATTGTTTAATGAAAGTGCTATTGAACAGCGAACAGATCGCTCGGATACTTGGTGATTTGACGGGTAAAGTCCTTTCTGATAGCCTTGAGGGGGCTCAAATCGCTGTTATTGGTGTTCGCAGCAGAGGTGAAATCCTTGCTCAGCGGCTTTGCTCGCAGATATCGGCACAAACAGGGGTTGAAATTCCATGCGGTACGCTTGATATAACTCTCTATCGTGACGACCTGAATTCTCCTCAAGGCGATAGTCAGCCTCAAGTCAGGACCACTGAGATCGGATTCGATATAGACGATAAGGTGATCATTCTCGTTGACGATGTGTTACATACCGGCAGGTCCACCAGAGCAGCATTGGATGCGCTGATAGACCTGGGCAGACCCAAAGTTATCAAGCTGGCGGTCCTTGTGGAGCGAGCCGGCAGAGAGTTCCCGATACAGGCAGATTACACAGGCTTGAAAGCTGATGTACAAGCTAACGAAACGGTACAGGTTAGTCTTATCGAGTCTGACGGTAAGGACGAAGTAGTGATAGAATAAAATTAAAATAAAATACTGGATACGCGGGATAAGGAAATCATGGCGTTGAAGAAGAAAAAGAGTAAGCATTTCCAGTGGACACGTGAACATTTGTTAGGGTTGCGTGACCTTAGCGCCGAGGAGATCAGCTATATTCTTGACACAGCCGAAGGATTTGAGCAGATCAGTAAACGCTCGATCAAGAAGGCTCCGACATTACGGGGCAGGGTTGTGGTGAATCTGTTCTTCGAGGATAGCACACGGACCAGTAACAGCTTTAAAATAGCGGCGAGCAGATTGAGCGCCGATGTTGTCGAATTTACGAAGAAGTCGAGCTCTGTGAGTAAGGGTGAGACTCTTTTGGACACGGCCAGGAATCTCGAAGCGATGGGGATCGATATCGTTGTGATCCGCCATGGCGCCGGAGGAGTGCCGGAATTTCTCAGCAGGAATATCGACGCTTGCGTGGTCAATGCAGGTGACGGCTATTGCGAACATCCAACGCAGGCGCTGCTGGATGTTTATACCATCCGCAAAAAACGTGGTACTCTCGAGGGCTTGAAGATCGCTATCGTTGGCGACATCGCACACTCTCGTGTCGCTCGCAGTGATATGTGGGCGATGACCAAGCTCGGCGCAGAAGTTACATTTGTCGGGCCCCCTACTCTTATGCCGAGTCAGGTTTCTCGTTTGCCGGTAAAGGTGAGCTATTCGCTCGATGAGGTTATCGAAAAGGTTGACGTTATCAATATGCTTCGTATCCAGTTCGAGCGGCAAAGCGGTAATCCATTTCCGTCGGTTCGTGAATATTCGCATTATTTCGGCCTGACGGTCGACAGAATGAAAAAGGCGAAATCCGACATCCTTGTAATGCACCCGGGGCCGATCAATAGAGGCCTTGAAATAGAAAGCGAAGTCGCTGACGGTAAAAACAGCGTTATTCTCGATCAGGTCACTAACGGCCTGGCGGTTCGGATGGCCGTACTATTTTTGGTTAATCAAGCAAAGAAAGTTAAAAGTTGAAGTGTAAAAGTCAAAACCAAAGTTTATGAGTAATAGTTTATTGATAAAAAATGGGCGTGTGATTGATCCTGCTAACGGTATCGATGGTAAGAGCGATGTGCTTATCGTCGATGAAAAAATCGCGGAGGTTGCGGTCAAGATCGATGCGAAGGCTCAAAAGGTTATCGATGCGACGGGAAAGCTTGTTGTTCCTGGGTTGATCGATATGCATGTTCACTTCCGTGAGCCTGGCGATGAAGAGGAAGAGACGATCGCCAGCGGATCAGCGGCGGCGGTAGCGGCTGGTTTCACTTCGGTAGTTTGTATGCCTAATACCAAGCCCTGCATCCATGACGAGACTGATGTCGAATATATTCATCGCAAAGGCAGGCAGGCGAGAAAGACGCACGTCTATACGATGGGAGCTATAACCAGGGACCGCAAGGGAGTTGAACTTGCCGAGATGGGTTTTATGGCCGAAGCCGGAGCGGTAGGCTTTACCGACGACGGTAACGGAGTGCAGGATCCAGCGGTTATGCTTCGGGCCTTAAAATACGCGGCCATGTTCGATGTCGTGATATCGCAGCATTGTCAGGATAACAGTTTTGGAGGCTCCGGTGTGATGAATTCAGGTTATCAGTCGACAGTGCTTGGCCTGCCGGGGATTGATACTCTTGCAGAAGAAGCGATGCTCTGGCGTGACATCCAGCTTGTCAAAAAGATCGAGCCGGGCAGGATTCGCTATCATGCCCAACACATATCAACATCAGGTTCGGTAGAATTGATAAGGCAGGCGAAGACCGATTCCCTGGCGGTGACCTGCGAAGTGACGCCGCACCATCTGCTTTTGACCGATGAGAGCTGCAGCGGATACGATACGAATTATAAGGTGAATCCGCCATTGCGTACAGCTAAGGATGTCGCTGCATTGAAGGAGGCTATCAGAGAGGGGCTAATCGATGCTTTGGTGACCGATCATGCACCACATTTGCAAAGCGAGAAAGAGCTTGAGTTTTTGGCGGCGCCTTTTGGGATAGCCAGTTTGGAGTGTGCTTTAGCGCTTTATGTCAAGGCTCTTATTGAGCCTGGGATATTAGATTGGGCTTCTCTTATAAGCATGATGACGAATAAGCCCGCGAAAATAATCGGGGTTGATAAAGGCACGCTGAGTAAGTCAAAACAAGGCGATGTTACTATAATCGACCCTGACGCCCAATATACTATCGATGTCAATACATTTCGTTCCAAGAGCAGAAATTGCCCATATCATGGATGGCCTGTGAAAGGCAAAATTGACACGACTATAGTAGGCGGCGAAATACGTTTTGAAGCGGGTGACTGATGGTAATTGTAGACGGCTACAATCTTCTGCGGTCACTTGAGAGTTCAAGTCAGACTGATGAATTAATTAGCGATCTGGGTATGTGTCAGATTTTGGGCCGTTATCTGCGTCAGATCAATGACACGGGCATTGTCGTTTTCGATGGAATAGGCCCGCCTGACAAAACAGGGTTTAATGGCATCACGAATCTGGAAGTGCTTTTCAGCGGGACCCGCCATGATGCGGATACCGTGATCGAACACAAGATACAGGCGAGCACTGCTCCGAAGCGATTGATCGTAGTCAGCAGCGACAGGCGGCTTCGAGATGCGGCTCGGTTGAGAAAGGCTGTGACGATTAAGTCAGATGAGTTCTGGTCAGAAGCCGTAAAACATTTGCGCCGGCAGAAAAAGAATAAAGTCGAACCAAGGGAAAAGTTTTCGGGACTAACCGAAAGCGAAACTAAGCAGTGGCTTAAATTATTCGACCTTGAGCAGTAATATAATGGAGAGTTTAGCGGAGGAATGAGAAGTAGAGTTTATGGGTTTGGGTGAAAAAAATGACTGATAACGAAAAAAATAGAAAAGAATTGATCGAAGAAGTCCAGCAGTTGCGCATGCGCATTGCAGTACTTGAAGATATGGGGGAAGATAAAACCTCGATCGAGCATCGGTTGGCGGATGAACATAAATTGCTGCTGGCTTTGATAAACAATGTGCCGGATTACATTTACGCTAAGGATCTGCGGGGACGTTTTATTATCGCCAATCAAGCGACCGCATCTCTTTTGGGCGTAAAAAATGCGGGAAAGCTTATCAGTAAAACTGATTTTGACTTTGTATCCGAAGAGTTGGCATCGAAATACGACAATGACGAGAAGCAAGTAATCCGTACAGGTAAGCCTTTGGTACGGGCAGATGAAGCTGTCACAGATGTGATCGGAGATGGAATCCGCTATATGTCAACGATCAAATCGCCACTGTATGACAGTGACGACAATGTTATCGGCACTACCGGAATGAGTTATGATGTTACCGCTCGCAAATTGTCAGAGGAAAAGATAATCGCGATCAACCAGCAGCTTGAGGCCGGCAATCAGCAACTCAAGGCAGCGAATCAGCAGTTGAGCGCAAGTTATCAGCAGCTTGAGTCGGCTAATCAACAGTTAGAGGCCAATCACCAGGAACTTGACGCGGCGCACCAACAGCTGCAGGCCAGCCATCAACAGCTTCAAGCAACTAATCAGCAGTTGTGTGCCAGCGAAGCGGCTCTTGCAAATTCGGAGGCTATTTATCGCAAGACTGTCGAGAATGCTCACGGCGTACCTTACCATATACGTTTTAGCGATTATCAATTTGAATTTGTCGGTTCAGGATGTGAGGAATTATTTGGATTTCCATCGGAAACAATTACACCTGCGGACATTATGGGGCTGCATTATAAGAAGCGAATTGTAACCAGCCCGAACCCGTCCAGGAATCTGTTGGCATGGTACAAAGCTATGGAAACCCGAGACGAAGAACTTGCCGAAGCCTGGCATGTGGCCTACCACGATGAGATTTCCAGAGGCGAGACGCCTGACCATATAACGTTAGATTTTCGCATTCGTTTGGCCAATGGTCAAGTTAAGTGGTTCAGCGACAATGTGTTGTTCCTGCGTGACGCAGGGACCGGCAAAGTGAACGGTTCACTTGGTATCTATCAGGACATTACCGAACGCAAGTTGGCAGAGGAAAAAATAGCAGCGATAAATCAGCAGCTTGAGTCGGCTAATCAACAGTTAGAGGCGAATCACCAGGAACTTGATGCGGCGCACCAACAGCTGCAGGCCAGCCATCAGCAGCTTGAGTCGGCTAATCAGCAGTTGTGTACCAGTGAGTCTACTTTGACCCGTTCCCAGGCTATCTATCAACAGGCCATCAGTAATGCCAACTGTGTCCCATACCAGATACGTTTTCCTGATAATCAATATGATTTTGTAGGTTCGCGTTTCAAGGAAGTCTTTGATGTTTCAGGAGAAGAACTTACGCTTCTTGATATTAAAAAAAGTATCGAGGAAAGAATAGTAACCAGCCCGAATCCGTCTGAGAATCTTTTAGCGATGCTAAAGGCTCGTACAGATGGTAATAAGGAACTTGCACTGTCCAAACAGGCTGAGTATCATGAAGAGATTTTCAGAGGCAAAGCATCTGACAGAGTAACTATGGACTATCGAATCAAGCTGCCTGATGGTCGAGGCAAATGGTTCAGTGACTATATATCGTATATCAAAGACGAGAAAAGTGGCAAAGTAACCGGTGCACTGGGAATCCTGCAGGACATTACAGATCGTAAGATGGCCGAGGAAAAGACCAGATCGATTAATCAGCTGCTTGAGTCGGCTAATCAGCAACTCCAGGGCAGTCAGGCGGCTCTTGAGCGTTCAAAGGATATCTATCAAAAAACCATTGAGAACGCCAATGGCTGTGTATACGAGATACGTTTTCCTGAGCGTGAATATGTATTTGTAGGGCCTGGTTTTGAAAAACTTTTCGGCATTAAGAAAGGCGAGTTTACGATAGGCGATCTTAAAACTATGGTCGAGGAAGAAATAGTAACCAGCCCGAATCCACCAGAAAATCTGGCAGCTTACTTCAAAGAACGGTCACAAGGCTGTGAGGGACTGGCTGAAGATAAATATACTGCCTATCATAAAGACATTAGTGACGGCAAAGCACCTGACAGACTTATCACGGACTATCGTCTCCACCTGCCGGATGGGCGTATCAAATGGATCAGTGACAGTGTTTTATATCTGCGTGACAGTAAGAGCGGTGAAGTAACAGGCTCACTGGGGATCATCCAGGATATTACCGAACGTAAGTTAGCTGAGCACCAATTGCAAAAAGCCCACGACGAATTGGAAAACAGGGTTGCCGAGCGAACATCCGAGCTTACCGTGGCTAATGAGGAGTTGCTTTCGGAGGTGGCCGAACGTAAGAAAGCAGAAAAAAGACTTGTTGAACACCAAAAACAGCTTCGGTCCTTGACGTCGAAATTATCTACAGCGGAAGAGTATTTGCGAAGGCAAATAGCAATGGATGTTCACGATCAGATCAGTCAGAATCTTGCGATCTCGAAGATCAAGTTGGATGAGTTTCGCGAAGCTGTAATGAATTCTCAGAATCGTAAATTGTTGGATGGGGTTCGTGATCTGCTGGCTAAAGCGATAAAGAATACTCGTTCGATAACGTTCGAGCTTAGTCCGCCGGTTCTTCATGAACTTGGCTTTGAATCGGCAATCGATTGGCTTGTTCGCGACACCGAGAAAAAACACGGTTGCCTGGGCAGGTATATTGATGATGGTAATGACAAGGGCCTGGATAATGATCTGTCAATTATGCTGTTTAGAGCAGTTCAAGAGCTTTTGGTCAATGTTGCCAAACACGCACGGGCAAAAAACGTGAAAGTTTCGACTCGTTGCGTTAACGGAGAAGTACACGTGGTTGTGGAAGATGACGGAGTCGGTTTTAATTTACCTGATGATATGTCCAGTATGGGTTTTGGCTTGTTCAATATTCGTGAACGTTTAAATTATATTGGTGGGCGTATGGATATCAAAGCCGTCCCTGAAAAAGGCAGTGTTATTACGCTAATAGTGCCCTTAAGCAAGGATAGTGAAAAAGAAATGGAGCAAAGTAAATGAGTATAAAAGTTTTATTAGCCGATGATCATAAGATAACTCGTGAGGGTCTTCGTTCTCTTCTTGAGAAAGATGGGAATATGGAGGTAATAGCCCAGGCCGAGCAGGGACGTGAAGCGGTTCGCTTAGCAGGGGAATTACGGCCTGATGTGGTCATTATGGATGTGAGTATGCCGAACTTAAATGGTATTGAGGCGACCCGGCAGATAGTCAGCAAATTACCAGATGTTAAAGTGATCGCTTTGTCAATGCATTCTGACAGTATGTTTGTTTCAGAGATGCTTAAAAGCGGAGCGTCAGGTTATCTTCTCAAAGATTGCGCGTTCGACGAACTGGCAAAGGCGATCGAAACAGTAATATCCGGCAAAACTTATCTTAGTCCGGAAATTTCAAGCGTTGTAGTCGACGATTATCTGTATCGCCTGTCGAAAAATGGGGTTACAGAGACAGATATCCTGACCGACAGAGAACGTGAGGTCCTGCAGCTTCTGGCAGAAGGACAGTCGACAAAACAGATCGCGTTGAAACTGCACATCAGTGCCAAGACGGTCGAGACTCATCGCAGACAGATGATGAATAAGCTGGATATGCACACTGTCGCTGAACTCACCAAATACGCGGTACGAAAGGGCCTGACGTCACTCGATACATAGATCACAAAAAAACCATCCCGATTTATCGGGATTCCACAATTTTGACTTTTAACTTTTTATTTTTAAGTTTTCTCAGATGTATATCTTGTCCATCATTCGCGGGAACGCGATGCACTGCCTGATATGCTTTTGTCCGGTTATCCACGCCACTGTTCTTTCGACCCCCAACCCGAAACCGCCATGCGGAACAGACCCATATTTTCTCAGATCGACATACCAGTCGTAGTTTTCCTTTTCCAGCCCCTTCTCGGCAATTCTTGAAACGAGTATATCGTAATCGTCTTCTCTGACCGAGCCGCCGATGATCTCACCGAAACCATCAGGTGCAAGCAGATCGAAATTCAAAACAACCTTATCGTTACCCCTGTCGGTCTTCATATAAAAAGCCTTAGCGTCCTTTGGATAGTGAGTTATAAACACAGGCTTATCGTGCATTTGTGAGATGATAGTTTCGTCGGATCCGCCGAGGTCCTTACCCCACCGAAAATCAGCAGCCAATTTCGCGTGCTTAGGATTATTTTCGATTTTCGTATCCAGCTCGGAAACCATAGAATTGAGTTCGATCAGTTCAGCCGCGACCTTGTCCTTTTTCCATTGCTTCAGCGATGTCTTCAGCAAGTCCTGATGCTGGGCGACCTTCGTTTCGAGCTGCTCTTTCTGACTTTGAAAATCCGCTAACTGTTTGCCTAAGAACTCCGCCGCCTTTTCACTGGCCAGTATTTCCACCGCCTCTGTATAAGTCAACCGATAGAACGGTGCGGTTATCTTTTCCAGCTTCTCAATATCAACACCAAGAGTTTCCAACTGCCCCCGATTATTCTTAATTACCGCTGCAACAATAAACGAAACAAAATTCTCCGCTAATTCAAGCAGCCCATCGAGTTCGATAAAAGCAACTTCCGGCTCAACCATCCAGAATTCAGTAAGGTGCCTGCGTGTTTTGCTTTTTTCCGCTCGAAACGTAGGCCCGAAACAATACACTTTCCCAAAACTCATTACCGCTGATTCGACATGCAGCTGACCTGTCTGCGTCAGGTTAACCGGACTACCGAAATAATCAACCTCAAACAGACTCTGCCTGTCCTCACCCGCCATCGCGGTAAAGATCGGCGTATCGGTAAGGGTAAACCCGTTATCATTAAAAAACGTCCTGATCGCGTCGATAATGGTATGACGTATCTTGCCGATGCACCATTGCTGTTGCGAACGAAGGTGCAGGTGACGGTGTTTCAGCAGAAATTCTGAGCCGTGCGCTTTAGGCGTTATCGGATAATCACTCGCAGCGCAGATCACCTTAGCATCTGTCACGGACAACTCACACCCGCCCACACTCCTATCATCCGCCCGAACACTGCCGGTAACCGTCAAAGAAGATTCCTGCCCCAGATGTTTCAACTGCCCGAATAGCTCTTCGGTAACATTAGCCTTTTCAACAATACACTGGCACAACCCAGTCCCATCGCGCAAGGTAAGGAACAAAACCTTCCCCCCCGCCCTGCCGCGATACAACCACCCGCAGAGCGTAACCTCCTGACCAACATAATCCTTCAACCCCGCGATATAAGTTTGATTAACCATTTATTTTCACCTTGACGACGATCTTGTGTACCTCTTCGGCGCCGTTGAGTTGACAACCCGGCATGTGGGTGTCGGCTGGAAAGAGAATGCAGAATATGCCGGGGGTTAAAACGGTCGGCGTTACGTTTTCAGGTAAATTGTACAGTGCGTAGTCGTCGGCTTCAACGTAGTCGGTGTCGATTTCGAGGTTTTCCAGCGGTGCGTAAGCTAATATCTCTCGGCCGGCAGCAACGAACTGGATGTCGATATACTTTCGGTGGGCCTCGAGTTTGCCCTGCTCGAAAGGCTTAGTTTCATATCGCTGGCTGAGAAGAAAGATATTGTCGCCGTCGATATCATGGCGGCCGTCAGCTAACTCAGTTAGATCCTGCTCTTTCAAGGCTTGCAGAGCCTTCGCAATAGCCCCCGAAACTCCCTCATACAAATACGCATTCTCAATCCTATCAACGATCATAATATTTCCCTTTTTTAATTAGTCACAAATTAACACTAATCATTTCTTTACCAAATCGTAAATCGAAAATCATAAATCATAAATTACAAGGTCTCCAGTTTTTCTCTTAGGTAGTTTAGTAATTTGTCAGTTGACACCCTGCTTTGTTCCATCGAGTCACGGTCACGAACCGTAACAGTATTATCCTCTTTCGTCTGCCCGTCAACGGTAATACAGTAAGGCGTGCCAGCTTCGTCCTGTCTGCGGTATCTTCTGCCCACCGCGCCGGCCTGGTCGTAGTAGCAGGTGAAGTATTTTTTCAGATCGTCGCAGATATTGTGCGCGATGTCAGGCAGGCCATCCTTTTTAACAAGCGGAAAGACAGCAGCCTTAGTTGGTGCAAGAGCCGGATGGAACCGCAGCAGGTTTCGCGTATCACCCTTAACCTCTTCTTCGTCGTAAGCATCCACCAAAAACGCCAGCGTACTCCTGTCGATACCGGCACTTGGCTCGATAACATAAGGCACATAGCGAGATTTTTTCTGCTCATCGAAATATGTTAATGGCCCCTTGAGATAGTTCTCAGCTTCATCCTTTAGCGTTATCTGCGTCAGGTCATTATTTTCAAACCAGTCATTGAGTGTTCTAATTCCGCGCTGATGCTGACGCAGATCGAAATCGGTCCGGTTAGCCACCCCTTCGAGCTCCTGCCAGTCGCCTGATCCGAACGGGAACTTATATTCGACGTCAACGCACGCCTTTGCGTAGTGGGCCAATTCATCGGGGTCGTGCTCGCGGAATCGCAGGTTCTCTTTTCTAATCCCAAGGTTAGTATACCAGTTGAAGCGGAATTCCTTCCAATGCTCGTACCACTGCTCGTCGGTCCCCGGCTCACAGAAGAACTCGATCTCAGCCTGCTCGAATTCGCGTGTGCGGAAGATAAACGCCTTTGTAGTGACCTCATTGCGAAAGCTCTTGCCTATCTGCGCGATCCCGAACGGTATCTTGACGCGGGTCGAATCCAGCACGTTCTTGAAATTAGCGAATATCCCCTGCGCAGTTTCAGGCCGAAGATAAAGCGTCATCGAATCGTCAACATTAGCCCCCATCTGCGTCTCGAACATTAGCTTAAAAGGCATAGGCTCGGTGAATTGCCCCACCTTACCGCAACTTGGACAAACCTTATCGCTCAGATCATGCTCGACGGCTAACTCAGTATCGATATTGACATGCTCGGTATGCTGTTCAGCATTATCGACCAGATGATCGACACGGGTACGGGTATTACACTTTTTACATTCAGCTATCAGGTCAGCGAATTTATCCGCATGCCCCGAAGCCTTCCATATCAATGGATGCATCAGGATAGAACTGTCGAGCCCAACAATATCATCCCGCATCTGCACAGAAGCCTTCCACCACGCCTTCTTGACGTTGTTCTTCAACTCAACCCCGAGCGGCCCATAGTCATAACAACTCGCCAGCCCGCCGTATATTTCACTGGATTGAAAAATAAAACCACGACGCTTACAAAGCGAAACAATATCATCAAGTTTAGTCAATTTAGCCATTATCCACACCTTCAAAAGTTAATAAAACCGTCATCCAAAACCAAAACGGCCATTATACCCAAACCACAAATGATTACAAGAACTAACAAAATGACAATTAACCACGAATTGGCACGAATCGGCACAAATCCAAACCAAAAACCAAAAATCGAAAATCTAAAATCGAAATTCAAAAATCACACCGCCACCCAAGACGAGCCCCCGATGTAAAATCGGGGGATAATCTTTTTTATTTTTTAGACAGGATTAACACAGATAAACACAGATTTTTTTTGTTAGCCCCCTGCACCGCAGGGGGTTGTCGTTAATATTTAGCCCCACGACGCGTCGTGGGGTTCTCATTCCCGCCACTCTCTTGTCATTCCTGCCAAGGCAGGAATCTATTTCATCATTCAAAATTCCTTGTTCGATATTCGATATTCGAAAATCACCCCACCACCAAGACGAGCCCCCGATGTAAAATCGGGGGATAATCTTTTTTATTTTTTAGACAGGATTAACACAGATAAACACAGATTCTTTTTGTTAGCCCCTTGCACTGCAAGGGGTTGTCTTTAAACATTTAGCCCCACGACGTGTCGTGGGGTTCTCACTCCCCCCCCTCTTTGTCATTCCCGCGAAGGCGGGAATCCATTTTTTCACCACAAATTTAACTCAAAATTTAAAACTTAAAACTCAAAACTATTTTTTAGACAGGATTTACAAGATAATCCGGATTTTTTGCGAGATACACTTCACGAGATGCGAGATACTGCTTTTAGACACAGATCAACACAGATTCTTTTATTAGCCCCCTGCACCGCAGGGGGTTGTCTTTATGTTATATCGAGTGCTTTTTTCAATCTCTTAAAATGGTTCTCATGGGTGTGTTCATTTAACTGTGTAAATGGTCTTAACGATTCTTAGCAGATTACACT
>JBHPGW010000058.1:0-15759 GCA_042569785.1 Planctomycetota bacterium
CTTCGGACAATAAATGTCGATTGTATCAGCATAAGCACTGATAAGCCATACATACAGGATTTGGTTAGATTTTTCCATATGCGACACCGACGATGCTAGAATTATAGGTGCCGACATATGGCAGATAGAAATTGTGAGGTATAAATTATGGAAGAAAAACTGGATTTTTCGCTACCCGACAAAAAGCAGAAAACCTCTTTTGCGTCTAGGTTAGTTATCATATTGCTTTTAATCCTGGTAGTCTTGGGGGCTGCTAATCTTCTCACAGAACCAGGTAATCAGGGATTGCCTGCTGAGAATGCAGCTTCTTCTCTGTCGCCTGAACAAGTCAAACAGTTGGCAACTAAACTCGCCGGTCGTAATTTATACACCAGAGCAGCTAAAGTCTGGCAGGATTATCTATCTGCCAGCAAACTATCGGGTGTAGAACACGCCAAAACGCTTTTTCAGATTGGCACGTTGCTTGAAAAAGCAGGTTCTTTCGCTGAGGCAATTGAATATTACTATCGCAGTGAAGCAGTTGCCAAGCTTGATGAATTAGAACCACAAATTAACAGTCATGTAAAAAACTGCTTTGAAAAACTCGGCAAGTTTTCCGCCTTGCGGTATGAGTTGATGGATAGAACAAGTTTTGAAAAAACCTCCTCTGCAGGTAGTCAAATAGTAGCTGAGATTGGAGCCGAAAAAATAACTGAATCTGACCTCGATGCATTAATTGAAGCAACAATCGTCAATCAACTTGCTCCTATGACAGCATTTATGGCAGCAGAGCAATTAAACGAGCAAAAAAAGAAAATACTCCAGCAGTATAAAGACCCCGCAGCTAAAGGACAGTTTCTTCAATCATGGCTTGCCCAGGAGATTATGTACAGGCAGGCTCTGGAAGAAGAGTTGACAAAGGAACCGAAAGTTAAAAATTTCATCGACGAATTAACACGCGGTGCTTTGAGCCAACAGCTAATGAATCGGGAGCTTTCCGGCAAAGTTAATATTACTGAAACCGATCTTCAGACATATTATCAGGCAAACAAGGAAAAGTTCGTAGAACCTGCGAACCAGGAAGATCCTAACTCTGTTGAACGACAGAAAACTTTTGATGAGGTTAGAGATCAGGTAGCCAGTGAACTTGTAAGCCGTAAAAGCCAGGATGTCCAGCAGAGCCTTATAAAACAATTGATGGACAAGTACAATGTTATTGTTCATACGTCTGTATTGACTCCTGCAGGGAAGACCGAAAATGACAAGTAAAACACAAAAATACAAAAATATAAGGATGGTATCTTGTGCACTTATAATTTGTGCACTGCTACTGGTCTGCACTGGCTGCAAGGAAGATACGAATGCAAAGGGCGGACAGGCCGAATTCGAGATTGACAAAGATTATCAGCGAGGCCCTCTAACGGTTCATGTCCGTGTCGACAAAGCGAAAATGACTATTGCCGAAACTTTTTTGCTGGAGTTTGAAGCAGCGATTGAACCTGGCTTTGAACTTGAGATGCCAAAGGTAGACAGGGTACTCGAGAATTTTGGTATTGTTGACTGGGATAATTTGGGTGATAAGCTTGACGAGAATAACAATATAGTCAGCAGATACCGATACCGCCTTGAGCCCTTTTTGTCCGGCACTTTCTCTATACCGGCTTTTACATTTCAATTTACTGATGTAAATAACCCGAAAGAAAAAACCTACGAACTTACAACCGAGCCAATAGAAACGCAAGTAACTTCTCTGCTTGGCGAGCAGCGGGCTGAGTTAGTAATAGCTGATATTGAAGATGTTGTCGGCATGCCTAAGAAAAGTTCTTACTGGCCACTTTGGACATTAGGTGTTGTTGTCATTATTGCTGCTGTTAGTTTCTGGCTCTATTTACGACGAAAAGGGGCCATCGAACTTGTCAGGATTTTCAAACCGGCCCATGAAATCGCCTATGATCGCCTGCGAGCACTGGTTAATGAGGACCTGGTAAAGAAAGGTAAAATCAAGGAATTTTACGAAGAAATAAGCAATATTCTCAGGCATTATATCGAGCATCGCTTTAATCTCAGAGCTCCGGAAAGAACTACGGAAGAATTCTTAATTGAACTGGCAACAGCAGATATTCTTGGTACTGACGATAAGACGGACCTGGGAGAGTTCCTCAAGCTCAGCGACCTGGTGAAATTTGCCAAACACAGTCCAACTACAGAACAAATCCAGAAGACATTCGATCTGGTTAAAAACTTGATTGAGAAAACAAAATCTGACGAAAAGAAAATTGATGTAACCGAACAAATGATAGAAGCAGAGGTAGCTTAAATGCAGTTATATTCGCCATGGGTATTGTTATTGTTTTTAGTACTGCCGATTATGGCATTTATGTGCCTGCGCAAAAAACGTACTGCCGCGATTAAATTCCCCAGCCTGATGGACATGAAAAACTGTCTCATTTCATGGCGTATCAGATTCAGGCCGTTATTGTTGATTGCCAGGCTGATTTGTATTGGTCTTTTGATAGTTGCGCTTGCCAGGCCAAGAAAAGGAACGGTACTGTCAGAAATTTCCACCGAAGGCGTGGCAATCGAAGTTGTGGCCGACCGTTCCGGGAGTATGCAAACAGAAATGGACTATTATGGTCAAAAGCTAAATCGCCTGGAAGTAGTTAAAAAAGTACTCTCTGATTTTATCGAAGGCAACAAGAAAGAACTGACCGGAAGAAGCAATGACCTCGTGGGCCTGGTTACATTTGCTCGTTACGCCGATACGATTTGCCCTTTGGTGCTTAGTCATAATGTTTTACTCGAATTTCTGGAAAATACTGAACTTGTCAGGCTTCGCAGCGAAGACGGTACGGCGATAGGTGATGCGGTTGCATTGGCATCCGCTCGACTTAAAAAAGCCGAAGATGAACTACAGCAAAGAAAGGCCCAATTGATCCAGGCTGGAGAAAAGAATTTGGCTGAGCAGAACGATAGTTTTAAGATTAAGAGCAAAGTCATTATTCTGCTTACAGATGGTATTAACAATGCTGGGCAGCATAATCCGTTACAGGCTGCTGAATTGGCCAAAGATTGGGGTATAAAAATATATACAATTGGCATTGGTTCTGCACAAGCATATACAACCATTCAGACTCCGCTGGGCAATTATAAAATGCCGACCAGTCAGAATCTTGATGAAAAATTGCTTAAAGCAATTGCCGAAAAAACAGGCGGATTTTATGGTCGGGCCGATAGCGCAAAAACACTTGAAAAAATCGTAGAAAGAATCAATGAATTGGAAAAAAGCGAAGTCAAGTCGATTCAGTATACTCAATACGCAGAACTTTTTGGGCTCTGGACATTGACAGCATTGTTAGTACTGGTTTCGGAGATGTTGGCAAGCTGTACGATATTTCGCAAGATTCCATAAGGGAATTTATGAACTTAGGTAATGACAAAGCGTTATGGTTACTATTCACAGTACCTGTGATCCTAATACCTGCATACATCTGGTGCTTTTGGCAAAAGGCTAAGGCACTTAGAATATTAGCCTGCAATGAAATGCTCAAGAAGATCAATGTTTCAGTGAGCCTGAGAAAGCAAATATTCAAAGCCCTTTTGCTTATTGTCGGATTCGTTAGCATCGTAATCGCACTAACCGAACCTAAATGGAATCCGCAGGCCCAAAGAATAAAACGACAAGGACGGGATGTCTGTATATTACTGGATACTTCCCGTTCAATGCTGGCCGAAGATATCAAGCCGAACAGACTTGAACGTTCGAAGATAGCTATACGGGACCTGCTGGAAACGCTCAAAGGTGACAGAATAGCAATAGTAACATTTGCCGGCAACAGCACCGTTAAATGCCCGTTAACACAGGATTATGCATTTGTGAGGATGGCTTTAGCAGATATTTCTACAGAAAGCTCCAGCAGAGGCGGCACAATGATAGGCGATGCTATCCGCAAAGCTACTGAAGAAGTTTTCGATAAGCAGAGCCGTGAGTATAAGGATATAATCTTGATTACCGATGGTGAAGACCATGACAGTTTCCCCGTCCAGGCTGCTGAAAAAGCAGCAACTGATGGTATAAGAATAATAGCTATTGGTCTTGGCGATGAAGACCAGGGCGGCCGGATACCGGTTACAGGCCCCAATGGTGAAAAAACATTTTTAAAATATAATGGCCAGGAAGTATGGTCAAAGGTTGATGGTGATATGCTGCGAGAGGTTGTTTATGCAGCTGATGGCGGGAAATATCTTTCGGTTGAACCGGGCACAACTTTGGATCTTGGCCAAATTTATGAAAGCCTGATCGCTTCAGCTCAGAAACGCCAGCTTGAATCAACGACGATGTTAAAGTATGATGAAAAATTTCAGATATTTGTAGCATTAGGTCTGGTTCTGATTATTTGTGAGGTTTTTATAAGTGAACGCAGGAAAATATAAAATAGTTTTATCGCTCTTGCTGGTTTTGTTTGCATTTCGAACAGCTTTTGCTGGTTCGGCTCAAGTTTCTACCGGCCAAGGCAATCGGCTATACGAGCAAGAAAAATTCGACGAAGCCATCAAAAAATATGACCAGGCCCTTATCGACAGCCCACAGGCCTTAGAGCCGAAATTTAATAAGGCCAACAGCTACTATCGTCTTGACGATCTTGACCAAGCAATGAACTTATATCGTCAGGTTGCCGCTGACAGCAAAGATATGAAACTTGTTACCAGAGCAAAGTACAATCTTGGCAACTGTTCTTTCCAGCAAGGCTCAAAAGAAAGAGATTCAAATCTGCAAAAGGCAATTGAGGATATGGAAATGGCCATAGGCAACTGGCGAAGTGTACTGGATATCGATCCGGAAAATCAAAAAGCTGCAAAGAATATCGAAGTTGCCCGTCTGACTATAAAAGATATTCTTGACCAAATCAAAAATCAACAGGACCCAAACCAGCCCCAGGACCCCAACCAGGGCCAACAACAGCAAAATCAACAACAAGACCAACAACAAAGCCAGCAGCAAGGCCAGGATCCGAATAAACCCCAAGATCCTAATCAACAACAAAAACAAAATTCTGAGAATGACCCAAATGAGCCTGGGCAGCAGGAACCGCAGCAACAACAGCAGCAAGCTCAGGAAAAAGACGAAGAGCAAAAGCAAAAATCCGATGCTACTGCCCAGGAAATACTCGACAAAGAACAGCGTGACAAAAAACAAAGACAAATCTTACAAAGAGCTCGTTACCAGAAAGTGGAAAAAGATTGGTAGTATGACTATTTTCAGAAAATATATTTTTACTAGCTTGGTCTTGACAGCATTATTTGCAGGCAATGCTATTGGGCAAGTGCAGGTCTTTGCCCAAGTTGATTCTCAGAAAGATATCTATGTTGGGGAAAGTTTCACTTACAATGTAATCATTGACGGTGAAAATAACATGGGCCAGGTCGACTTAACACCCTTGGCAAGATATAACCCTCGAAGCGCAGGTAATAGGGATGTTTCACAAACCTCGATAAGTATTATAAATGGAAAAACAACCAAAAATGTGGTTAAGCGATATGTGATGAGTTATTCGCTGGTATCTAATCAGACCGGCCAGATAGAGCTTGGCCCTGTCAAAGTTACCGTTGCCGGAAAAAGCTATCAGACCAATCCTGTTTCTGTAAACATTATAAAGCCGGGCACAACTGACCAACTGGATTTGGAAGTAACATTGTCAGAGCAGCAATGTTATGTTGGTCAGCCTGTTTTGATGACAATTAAATTCTACTTCTCCGCCGATATTAGTGACCCACAGTTTAATATCCCGGTTTTTAGTGGTGATTCATTTTATTTTGAAAACCCTGATATTCTTGATCAGCAGGTCAAGAAGTTTGATTTAGGCTCTGGCACAACCGTCCTGGTTTCGCAGCACCAGATAGCTCATAAAGGAAAACAATCTAATGTGCTCATTCTGCGAAAGATTCTTATACCTAAAATATCAGGCCAATTACAAATTGATCCAGCCGTGGTATCCACAGATGTTGTCGTGGGGCGGTCGCGGTCAAGGGACCGTTTTTTTGATGATTTTTTCAGTTCCAGCAAACAGTATAAGAGGTTTATGGTAAGTTCAAAACCGCTATCCCTTTCTGTATTACCCCTGCCAGAACAAGATAAACCTGATGGCTTTTACGGCCTAGTTGGGCGGTACACAATTTCAGCCTCAGCAAAACCTACAACTGATGTATATATGGGAGACCCTATTACCCTGACCATTAACATTGGAGGCAGTAAGTATTTAAAACCTGTTCAGTGGCCTAAACTTGAACAAGTTTCCAAATTAGCTGCTAACTTTAAGATGCCATCTCAAAAAGCAACACCCACAATTGCCGGTGGACTTAAAGTCTTTACACAAACAATCAGACCTGACAACAATCAGGCAAATGTTATACCTTCGATACCATTGGCCTATTTCGATCCTGATACCGGCAACTATAGTGTGGCAAAAACCAAGCCAATAAAACTCGATCTTAAGCCTTCCAAAAGACTTACTGCCGCAGATATAGAAGGAAAGGGTTTTGCGCCAATCAACAAGGAGGTCGAGGCAATAAAAAAAGGTCTTTCTGCTAATTACGAAGGTCCGGACATTTTAGAAAACATGATTTTTTCACCGACCACTGTCTTAATCAGTCCTGTTTATGCTCCCATTTGGGCGGTTCCTTTAGGTATATTGATTTTAAGTTCTGTTGCAAAAATCCTAACCCATACCAGCGATGAAAAAGTAGCTGCAAAACGACGTCGGCAGGCATGTAGCAAAACTACGGCACAATTAAAGAAAATTACTTCAATGGATTCTTCACAGCGAAATGAGCAGGTCGCTTCGATCATGAGACAGTACATCGGTGACCGTTTCGACAAGATGGCTGGCTCGCTTACCGGCAACGACTGCTACGAAACAATCGCCAATGCAACAGGAGACACTGAAATAGCCGACAAATATCGCCAGACAATAGAATATTGTGAATCAGCCCGCTATGCCTCAATGGATGTAAATATTGACTCTGAGAAAACTAAGGGCATAATCCAGCTTATCCTCGATATTGATAGAAAAACGAAAAAATGATCGTAAAAAAATTAAAAATAATATTGATCATTTTGTTCCTGCTCAGCCTGGTTGGGTCTGCTAATGCGCAGATATCGAAGGACCAAGCCTATCGGCTTCTTAATCAGGCTAATGAAAGTTTTCGGCAAGCCAATTCAACCAGGGATTCTGAACAAGCTGAAAGGCTCTATGACAAATCAATACTTACTTTTGAAAAAATCATAGATGAAGGTCAAATTAAAAATGCAAAGCTATATTATAATCTTGCCAATGCTTATTTTCTAAAAGGCGATATAGGTAATGCAATACTGAATTATCGTCGGGCTGAAAAACTTGATAGTTCAGATACGAACATTCAAAAGAACTTAACCTTTGCTCGCAGCAAGAGAATAGATAAGGTTGGCATAAAAACAGAAAAGCGTGTTTTACAGACTTTGTTTTTCTGGCATTATGACGTTGCTATTAAGACCAAATTTTTACTTACGTGTATCTTCTTTGCTATTGTTTGTATATCCGCCGCAGGGATAGTATGGTTTGGTAAAAGGGCCTCCTGGATGACGTCCTTAATAATATCTGTTATCTTGACAGTTTGTTTATTGTCTTCGCTCATCGTAGAATCTAGAACGAAGGAAAGCAGAATTTGCGGCGTTATCACTGACAAAGAAGTCGTTGCTCGTCAGGGTGATGGTCAGAATTATTCACCCAGTTTTAAAGACCCGCTAAATTCCGGAACGGAATTTGACGTTCTCGAAAGTAGGCCTGGATGGCTTCATATAAAACTCTTTGATGATAGTGATGGTTGGATTCCTGAAGCGTCCGCCGAATTGATTTGATGCTGTCGGTTTCACAAATATTATGTTTTCTTATAAAAAGCCGACCTCTTGAATGCTTAGAAGACCGGTTATTTATGTTCAAAGTTGTCTTGTCAGTTACTCTCAATGGGTATATTCTTGGTTGTTTTCTGAACTTCTTTGCTCTTCGCCAACTTTACAGCCAGCACACCTTTCATTAAAAATTAAGCTTAATTTACAGATATTTCGATTTCCTGATAGGTCAAATCTGTGGCTTCCATCATCCTTATCCTCTCAGGCCTTAGCTTTATAACCACATACTCCGGCGATGCAGGGTCATCAATGTGATCTTTTAGAATGGGATTGGCGTTATAAAGCCTTAATTTCTCATCATTATCAGAACTTATCGTACAGTGCCCGGCTATCCTGACGTGTTTTGCTTCTTTAGTACAAAAACAATATTCAGCACAGGCAACAGCCTGCAGTTGTGATATTTTGTCCGTTGATTTCATCGAAGCACACCACAATTCGTCTTCCATCCATGCCCAACCACCCATTGGACGAACACCAACCGTTTTGCCATCTGTGGTTCCCAAAAATCCCCAACCAGCTTCTTTCATAAGCTGTTTTACATCTTCCATATTCATAATAATGCCTCCATCAGTTTTTGAATTAAAATATTTTCTTGTAAATGTGACAGTATGGTTTTCCTTTATTTTTATTATAGTAAAGCTGATGATATTCTTCAGCTTTCCAGAATTTATCGGCTTTGACGACTTCGGTGACTACGTTGTAACCTTTCTTTTTTAGAATATTAATCAAATTTCCCGCTATTTCTTTTTGTTGGTCACTCCTATAAAAAATTACTGATCGATACTGCTCGCCAACATCCGGCCCCTGGTGGTTATGTTGTGTGGGGTCATGTGTTTCAAAGAACAATTTAGCTAATTCCTCGAAGCTGGTAACAGAAGGATCATAAACAACTTCTAAAGTTTCAGCATGCCCCGTAGTCCCGCTGCATACTTCTTTATAGGTCGGATTTGGTTTGTGTCCGCCCATATAACCAACTTGTGTAGATTTTACGCCTTTTGTATTTTGGAAAAAATATTCCACTCCCCAAAAACAACCACCGGCAAAATATACATTTTGAAGTTTTTGAGTCTTCCCGGAAGGGATGAAGGCCAATGAAAGAGAATTTACACAATAGCGAGTATTCTTTGCGGTAAGCTTCTCTCCAGTGAAAACATGGCCAAGATGGCCTCCACAATTATTACATATTATTTCCATTCTTACGCCGTCTTTGTCGGGTTGACGTTTTACGGTTTCTGGGATGTAATCATCAAAACTTGGCCAACCGCAACTGGAATCGAATTTATCCTCGGAGGTAAAAAGTACGGCATTGCACCTTTTGCAGACATATGCCCCTTTTTCTCTGTGTTCATAATATTCTCCTGTAAAAGGTCTTTCGGTGCCTTTGCCAATAATTATAGCCTCTTCTTCTGGTGTCAATTTATTATAGCTTGTACTATTACCATCCGCTTTCATCTTAAGACCTTTCGAAACAGGGTTTTCAGGTTTTTGCGAACTGATCGAAACCAATTTCTGTTGATTCAAGTAGCATATTGATCCATTCAATATCGCAGCATAGCCAACCCATAGCAAATATGGTATGAGCAAAATGCTCGCAGGGATGGAAATGGTTTTAAAAATGAGCAAAGTCACAAGTATAGCTATGAATAAAAGAATAATATCAATTAAAGCCAGCAATATTGAATGGGAGCCAAAGAATATCGGAGTCCAAATGGCATTTAGAGTGAGCTGGATTAAAAATAAACCAATAGCCAGCTTAACTTTAGGGTAATCAAGCCCTTTGTTCCATACGAGGAATACTGATACGGCCATCAACAGGTAAAGGATCGTCCATGCAGGACCGAAAACCCAGTCGGGTGGGGTTATATTTGGCTTTTGCAATTGGGCATACCAGGTGTTTACAGAATCTCCTGCCATGAACAATGCACCAAGTCCACTTGCACCAAAACATACCGCCAAAGCAACTATAAATTTAAAAACTTGTATGGCTTTCACAGTGTCTATTCTCCAACTAATGCTCTTATTTTATCAACGCTGAAATAGACAAGATGTTTATTTGAATCAACTTCGTGGTGTTTTTCGCTCTTTCTTCTCATGGAATCGATCAGCTTCTTATCAGTTTCTTCTTTTATTTTAGTTAAATAAAGCCTTTTGCCCTTATAACCCTGACAATCTTCCAGAAATAAATAGGCCGCCTTTGGATTTGAGGTTACGTTCTGATAGCTCAAACGCTCATTCATAATAAATGCGATTGTGTTTTCGTCAATGGCATGCGGTTTGGCATAAATGGCAACATCAACATTGCCCTCGCTATCAGCTGTGGCAAGTACACCTGTTCCTGCTGTGTTTTCAAAGTATTCAGATTGATTCATGATTTTTCCTTTCACATTCTATTGATTCTAAAGCTTTTTTTAATTCGGGATATTTAAACTCAAATCCGACATTGATTAGCTTTCTTGGATAGACTCTTTGGCCTGCCAAAAAGAGTTCATCTGCCATTTCACCAAACATTATCTTCAGGGCGAAGGCCGGTATAGGTAACCAGCATGGTTTTTTCAGTTCAGCAGCTAAGTCTTGAAAAAAATGCTGATTTCTCATCGGCTCTGGGGAAGTCAAATTGAATGCACCATACAAGTTGGAGTTTTCGATCAAAAACTTGATTGCTGCAACTTCATCGGCCAGACTGATCCAAGACATCCACTGATCCCCCGGGCCCCAGTAGCCGCCAAGATAAAACTTAAATGGCATTGTCATCTTTGGCAAGGCACCTCCACTTGAACCAAGAACAATCCCGGTACGTATCACAACGGATCTTAAGCCGAGAGTCTCAAATTCCCTGGAACAATCTTCAATCTTTTGTGCGACACCTGCCAAAAATCCAAACCCGGCTTTGGATTCTTCGTCAAGTTCCTCATCAGTTCTGTTGCCATAAAAACCAATCGCAGAGGCCGTAATAATGGCTTTGGGTTTCACCTTTGAGTTCTCTATTGCCTGAATTAAAATTTTGGATGCTTGTATACGACTGTCTAGGATTTCGGCTTTAAAGTTTTTGGACCATCTACCTGAAGCTAAATTAGTTCCAGCGAGATTTACTATTGCATCTGAGCCATCCAAACATTTTTCCCACCCATCCATACCCTTTGGATTCCACTTGATAATATCAACCGGTTTTTCAAAAAGAACAGAAGTTTTTTCCGGCCTTCGAGTTAGAGCGATTACATTATGTTCTTTTGCCAGTTCATTGCAAAGGGCTCTACCTATGAACCCAGTTGCACCGGTCACAACTATTTTCATGAAGATACCTCTTTGGCTATTCGATTTACTTTTTCAACGTACTTATCAGCATCAAATTTTCTTTTCAAACCCGCTGAATTCATATATCTGATTTTGCCGAAAACTTTACGCTCTGACCAGGCTCTGTCATGCTTACCAAAGCACCAGGCAACTCCTGCAAAGCCGTTTGGGTCACGGCCATCGAGTTCATACTTGTTGTTTAGATAAAGGGCTATCTTAAAGCCTTGCCTGGGATTTTTTGTCCATTCAAGGATCTTTTTTCCCCAGTACATTCTCATATAGCCGTGCATTTTTCCTATTATCACCATTTCTTTTTGAGCTGCATTCCAGTAAGGGTCGTGAGTTTTGGCATGTTCGAACTCTTTCAGCGAATAGACATACTCCCTCTTGTCACTGCCATGAAAATTCAACGTGTTTTTTGCCCAGGGAGGCAGGCATTCAAACTTATTATAGCTTTGATTATAATAGACAAAATTGTAACTCAACTCTCTTCTAACGATAAGCTCTTCCAAATAAGCATCTTTTCCTGGGCTGTCAGATTCGGCAACTTTCAATGCAATGTACAAAGGTGAAATCTGGCCAAAGTGCAGATAAGGGCTCATATTGGAAGTGGCATCCAGGCAGGGATTGTTTCGTAAATCGGCATAATCATCCAGCTTGTTTTTTATGAAATCTCTTAATCTTTTTTTAGCCTCAGTAGTTCCGCCCTTGAATTTTTTTACGGGCCCGACACTTCTATCGATATTGAATTTAGATAGTGCCAGCTCAATATCCTTTACACTAAAGCTTTCGAATTTCATATCGAGACTGCTGTATAACGGTTTGCTGTGCTTTATAGGGACCAGATATTCTGGAAGTCTTTTATTTATTCTTGGCCTTAAGGTGCCTGCTGAAAAATTTTCCTTATCAGAAACTTCCGTTACCGGGACAATCAGATTCGTTTCAACTTCTTCCAATAAACATTCAATATTTTCTGCCGCATACTGACGCCATTTTCGCTGAATACGAGTTTGGTCGGCATCAACTACAACAATCGAAGCTTTTTCGGAAAGTTCAGTTACAAGCAGTTCAGGCGATTGATGCCTTATAACCAGTTTGATCCCTTTTTTTTCTAATGCCTTTTGCAGTTCAACCAAACCCTCGAACATGAAAGTGTAATGCCTTAGATTGGCTTCGGGGTAGGAATCTGTAATGCCGAAAACAACAACCAAGGGCAGCTTTAATTGATTGGCTCTGGAGATAGCGTATTCAAGTGCATGATTGTATTCCGCCCTCTGGGCAGCCTGCATCCAGTAAAGAACATACTTATCGTTCCTTTCAGGCCTATTGTTTAAGCATCTTATTCGCGACTGCTGGATCATTTTTGTCCATAAACCTCCAACTCATAAAGAGCAATATTAGCTCGAAAATTTTCTATGTCAAATTGAGTTAAACGAAGTTTTGTGATTTGCTTCATTTTGCTTGCCCCCATACTTAAATCCTGTTTTGCTCTTATTATACAAGGATATTTGTTTTCCATCAACCTTCTTAATTTTAGACAACTTAACAAAACAAGTCGATTTTTCAGGCCGTTTCTACTATAATGCTCTGGAGAAATTGTTGGCCAGGAACGACTTGACTGATGGCTATTATATCGCTTCCAACAAAGACAGTGCAGCAATTCTGTTGAGATTATTAGGCCAAACTTGAAAATAGCGTGCTTAAAAAATGCGTCAGTCGCCAGTGGTAAACTACTTTTTAAAAGCATATGTTTTTGATTTGTTCACTTGTCAACCATCTGCAAGCCTCATTTTAATACAAAAAAAAACGGCGTTTAAGCACTTGTCAATACTACGCTTAGAGGTAAATTAAAGGATTTCTAATCCGTTACTCTTTTTGTGTTCCTAATGTCGTCGAACCTAAAACTTGAACCGCATGAATTTATCAAATAAACCTGTCTTCTTTACAACGACAATTTGTGGAAGGGTAAATTTATCTTCTTCCCATTCACATTCCAATAAGCCAAAAGCTTCCAAAGGCTCTATGACTCTTAGATGAGCCAAATGCCCCAATCTCTTCGGTTTGGATATATCATCATTAATCTCGTCCAATACCGCTGGAAGAAAAATTTCCCGCGTTAATTTTTCCATCTTGACAGAACCAACGGTTTTCCTGTTCAAAACATGCAATGAATAGCCCATAGTCTGCTGAATTGAGTCAAACTCACCATGTCGGTCGAAATAGCCAATATTGAGCTTTCTGAAATAGGTCAAAAATAACAACCTGAATAATTTGCCGACATTTTCATCTGTTCGCAGAAAATTAGCATGCCCTGTTACAAGCCACTTGTTTTTGCTTTTTCTAATCAGGCCTGCATGTTTACATACCAGCCTTATCATATGAAGTGGTTTAATATCTGTTTCGTTTTTTGCTCCAACGGCTTGTATTAGCTTATTGTGCCAAGGGTTTAGGTACATCTTTTCGCAAACTGTCTTCACGACTTTCCTGTTCAGGTTCCCCTTGGCTGCAGTGGCTGTAGCTTGCCCTTTCATTGCTGCAAGGGTGTTCAAAAGAATTCTTGTATTATTGAAAAAAACGGAGTTCTTCAGGTCATTACAGGAAAGGTTTTCATTGAATTTGATTGGGAATTGCTCTTCTTCCCAGGTCAAGTAGATTAGATCATGAACTTGTAAAGGAGACAGGTCGCACATTTCCGGATCTGGGATGGCATTGCCCTTATTCATTTCATTGTTAACTAAATCCTGGAGTTGTTCCATGTTTTCGTATTCATCGACCATTTTTTCTGCCAGAGATGTAATGACCTTATTCGGTGAGAGCTTATTTGATATAATGCATAACGTGCTTTTAACTTCAGAATCAGTCTGAAAGGGAATCTGCTCATCAATTGATCTTCGCAGGTTAGCAATTTCAAAGTCCAACAGCACTATAATGCCATCAGGTGCGTTCATGATTTTTGTATAGAGATTATTGTCTGTAAACCGACAGTGTCGAAGGACAGCTTCCTGTTCTTTTGGCAATAGATGTATTTGCCTTAATTGTCTCTTGTTATAAGATACCATACGAGTCCTCATTTGTATTATGATCAAATCAAGCCCGGATTTTATCAGATAGCTGTTTGTTTTTCCCCAAGTTTTTCAAAGTTTTACCTGATTTCGCATAGAGTACTTGAATCTGCTCGATTTTTAGTGGTGTTTTTTATATAATACCCCACCTTGACTTCAATCTAAAGAAACGGAGTAGACATATGATAACAAAACCCATGACAATGCTTCTGGCGATGCTGGCAGGCTGGATAAATCAGCAGCAGGAAGAGGTAATCATATACCTCAAGGCAGAGAACAGTATACTTAGAGAAGAGTTATTGAAAGCAAGGGGAGGGAAAAGGATATTACTCAACGATAACCAGCGAAGACGATTGGCTATACTCGGCAAAAAGCTGGGACGTAAACTCTTGGGTGAAGTTTGTTGTGCTTTTTCACCGGGCACACTTTTGCGATGGCACCGCAAGCTCGTTGCCATGAAATATGATGGCTCCCGGCATCGCAGTAAATATGGCCGGCCAAAGATATCTGATTATCTCAGAAAACTCATCATCCATATGGCGAAGAATAACAAGCATGTTGGTTGTCGAAAATTCCATGGTTATCTTAAGTACCTGGGTATTAAAGTTTCGCCTGCGACTATAAGCAGAATATTACGTGAACACGGCATTGAGCCTTGTCCTGATAGGCCGGAACGGACAAGCTGGAATGAATTTATACGTACCCACTGGGAGTCTCTCGCTGCCATTGATTTTTTCAGCACGGAAATTTATACCCTCAAAGGACTTGCACGTTACATGGTTCTTGTTGTAATTGACTATAAAACTCGCAAGGTCGAAATAGCCGGCATAATACCACAAGCTTACGAAAACTGGGTGAAGCAAATAGCTCGTAACCTTACCGATCCTATAGATGGTTTTCTGAAGGGCAAAAAGTATCTCGTCCACGATAGGGACACGTTATTTACCGAAGATTTTAAGATGATTATGGAAGCAGCCGGCATTGAATGCAAGAAAACAACAGCTGCTTCTCCGAATCTGACTCCTTATGTTGAACGTTTTATCCGGAGCATAAAATATGAGTGTCTTAACAAGATGCTGATATTTGGTGAGGCACATCTGCGTCATGTAATCAGTGAGTATATGACCCATTACCACACAGAAAGGCCTCATGGAGGATTAAGCTATGATATTATTGATCCTCAACCTCAAGGTGATGGTCAGATTATCTGCCATGAGCGTCTTGGTGGGCTGTTGAAATCATACAGGAGGGCTGCATAACAAAAATACGATAACCGGTTTACAAGCTTGTTGAGTTACAGCAGGGAGAGTCTATAAAAAGCTAATTTTGAGGATTTGACAATTAGGAATATAACAGTGCTGCAGGTGTATTCTGTTTTTGGGATGCCTTTGGGGGGCGAATTGGCGTACGGGCTGACTTTTGAAGCGCTTCTAGTACTATGTCCGTGAAATAATTCAGGATACTTGGCGTTTGTGCCGATAATGA
>JBHPGW010000059.1:0-15683 GCA_042569785.1 Planctomycetota bacterium
GCGAATTCTTTGCAAACCGATAGGATAGTATCGGAAAACTGAGCCCAGTTGAGGTTAGGCTCTTTCCCTAAAAAGAAGATAATATCGTTTTGGATATCAGCGAAGAACACATTGCTCGTGGTTCTGTAAGACTCTATCAAGCCGTCTTTTATCTTTACGTATGGCCGAAACATTGCGGAAAGTTCCATAGGGCTCGGAAAGCTTTGCAGGTAGAAGCCTTCCGGGTTGATAAGCGCGAATTTCTGGGCTTTAAGATTATTGACCAGAAATTCCACGGTGCCTGTCGAGACTTCACCTGAGTCCATCCAGCCTGAAAAACCCAGTACCAGTATGGGACTCGCCAGTTTGGGCCTATTATAAACTATCAGTTTGTTGTCAGCCATAACGTAAGACTATCATAACTGGGTGTTTTTTGCAAAGTGTTCTTGACTGAGTCGCCTAAAACGATTAAGCTTGCAGGCTAAATTGTGTACGCAGTAATGAATTCAAACTGATAATTAAGAAAGGCCCAAATATGCTTACAATGATAGTTGACATAACCGCAAGAGAGATACTCGACTCGCGAGGTAATCCTACAGTTGAAGTTGATGTTATGCTTGACAACGGCGCAACAGGCCGTGCCGCGGTGCCGTCAGGGGCCAGCACCGGTGCTTATGAAGCGGTCGAATTGCGCGACACTAAGGCCAAGCGTTATATGGGCAAAGGCGTAGCTAAGGCTGTAAAGAATGTCAATGAGATAATCGCGCCGGAAATCCTTGGTATGGACGCGGAACTCCAGGAAGAGATCGACCTGCTGATGATCGATATCGATGGTACGGCTAATAAGTCAAAGCTTGGAGCCAACGCGATATTAGGGGTTTCGCTGGCAGCAGCTAAGGCCGCAGCTGATTCTGCTGGACTGCCGCTGTATCGGTATCTTGGTGGATGCAACGCGAATATGCTGCCTGTTCCGATGATGAATATTCTTAACGGCGGCAGACACGCTGACAATAATGTCGATTTCCAGGAATTTATGATCATGCCGATCGGAGCTAAGGATTTTCCGACAGCTTTGCGTATGGGTGTCGAGACGTTCCATACTCTCAAAGGCGTACTGGCTAAGAAGGGCTACTCGACATCTGTAGGCGATGAGGGCGGATTTGCACCGAGTCTTAAGAGCAATGAAGAAGCTCTGGAAGTGGTTACCGCTGCGATCAAAAAAGCCGGCTACAAGCCCGGCAAAGATATTTCGATCGCTTTGGACCCGGCTGCGACGGAGATGTGGGTCAAGAGTACTAAGAGCTATAAGTTCTTTAAGTCAGCTCCGAAGAAAAAAGTCAGCTCTGACGCGATGGTCAATCATTGGGCCAAGTGGGTCGATAAGTATCCGATCATTTCTCTCGAAGACGGCCTGGCAGAAGATGACTGGGACGGCTGGAAGAAGCTTAATAAGAAGCTCGGCGGCAAATGCCAGTTGGTCGGCGATGACCTTTTTGTAACTAATACCAAGAGGCTGGCTAAGGGTATCGAACTTGATTGTGCGAATTCGATCCTGATCAAGCTCAACCAGATCGGCACGCTGACTGAGACATTCGAGGCGATCAACATGGCCAAGAGGGCAGGCTGGACAGCGGTTATCAGTCACAGAAGCGGCGAAACCGAAGACAGCACGATCGCCGACCTTGCCGTTGCTACAGGCGTTGGGCAGATCAAGACAGGCTCTGCCTGCAGAACCGACAGGATATGCAAATACAATCAGCTGCTCAGAATAAACGAGGACCTGGGTGTGGCCGCGCAGTATGCCGGCTTTATGTTAAAGTAAACCGTTAATCCTTTTTGGTGATTCGTTGCGGGTTTATGCAAGGGCAAAACTTTATTCGTGTGATTTTATTCATTTTGTTCTGCGGTATCGGTCTGGCTGTACTTACGGGATCGGTATTGCTGGATGAATTGATCGGATATTATTCGGATAAGGTCCAGGTCGAGAGCGAAGAAAAGCATACAGGCAAACTCAAAAGCCTAAATGTCGACTATGATGTGCTGTTGGAGCAGCTGAAAAAGGATCCGAATTTTGCCGAGCGGATCGCGGCTGTTACGTTAGGGCCACAAACCCAGGACGACGACACTATCTACCCGAAAGCAACACCTGAGCAATTAGCTGCCGCGAGAAAGGCACTGACGGAAAAATCAGATGCTGATTCGGCAGAACCGGCGGTACCGGATTGGTTGCAGCGCATCAGTGAGCCCAAGCGGAGGATACTGCTTTTTGTAGCTGGCGGTTTTCTGATCCTGATTTCCTTTATCTGTTTCGGTCCAATGAAAGAGACCTCTAAGGAAGGTTCGTAGCCTTATTCAAATTTGAGCAGGTTCAGGCCTGTGTTTTTGTCTGGTTTTCTGCCGGCGTTTATGCCGGTTATTTCGATTATTGTTACTTCGAGGATCAGGAACGTTTTTGCTCCGCCTCTTGGGCAGCCGACAATTGTTTCATCGCCTTTTCCTATTGCCGAATGCAGATGTAGTTTAGGCCCCTCGTCATCGCAGTAGATGGTTCCTACGCCGAGTGTTTCACCGGGGCCTGCGAATTCTTTGAAGTTGCCTACTATTTTTGGGGTTTCGGTTTTTGGGCCTACGACAACGTTGGCTTCTCTAAAGCCGCCTGTTATCAGTACCGCGGCTGACTTGATATTTTCTTTTGCTGCTATTGATTCGATAGATTCGTAGAGGTCCTCGCCTTCGAAGAGTCTGGCAGCGATAACTCTGCCGGTACTTCCAACTTGATATTCCATTTTATTCTCCCGTGGTAATTAGTTGCTAACGTTCAGGATACCGCGCAGGGGAATTTTAATCAATGATTTGAAAATTTTCTTTGAATTTGGCGAACCATAGCGCCAGCTCGGCGTAAGTTAAAGTAATGAAATAATAAAAACCTCCTCTTTCAAAAAAAGTTTGATTAATAGAGCACTAAAGGCGGCAGAGTTGAGACGGAAAATCAATTCTGCCGCTTTTTGCATTTTGTAGGGGCTGTGAGTGGTCGAGGGAACTTTTTTTTTGTAAAACCACCAAATCTTATCTGTCACGGCTTGTTAAAGGCCGAATAATCTGATATAGTCTGTGTTTCAAAATGAAGGGAAATTGGCGGAACCTTCGATTGTTATCCAATAATTAAGGAAAAAATGTACAATGAGAAGTAACGAAGATCGGCAAAATGAGTTTGTTTTTCCATTACTTATGCATGGCAGCGTCATTGAAAAGGGGGATGGCAGGGTAATTTTGCCTCACAGAGCGGATGGAGAAGTTTGCGGTAAAGGTACAATGGGTTTTTCACAGGCAAAAGGCGGTATTGAAGTCAGTCTGGGCGAAAAAACAGTCAAGAATTTGCTAAAAACCGGTGGCGAGAGGCTTTTTTCGCTTAAATCCAGGGAAATTAAATCTGCTTTGAAAAAAGCTGCTGAGCTTGGCAAAATCGAGGTAGAGCTTGTCAGTGACGCGACATATACATGTAAGCTGTTGACCGGCAGGAAGAATCTTTTGCAGGTTAATCGCAAGTTCTTCGAGTTACTTAGCGGGGACGATTCTGTTCTTGCGGCTTTTGTTTTGGCATTTGTAGCTTTTTCCTTGGCAACAGGCCAAGAGCGTCGAGCTATTAGAAAACTTTTCGTTTTGTTCGGGCAGGTTTCCCAGGGCGTTCGAGATGAACTGGCAAAGACGCTCGGTAAACAGGGTGTTGATTTTAAGGGGTTGTTGCTGGAAACATTGCAGCAGGCTCAGCAGACCGAAGTATCGCATGAATTGGAACGTTTGGTGTCGATCCTTCAGGTTCGCCAGCTTGTGGATATTCCCTACGATACGCAGAAAGTTGATACAGCGGGGATTCAATTTGAGGAAGACCTTGCTGAACTTCGTAACGGTATGTTGAAGGTGATCGGTGACAGTTACGTCCCTGCGATCGATGCTGATAATGCTCAGCGTGTGGCGGATCATTGTATCGAAAATGATGTCAGGCTTATGGTCTGTCGTTTTGGTCGTGCGTTTTATACTGACGGACTGTTGATCGCTGACGGTAAAACGGTTGAGCCTGGTGACATTGAAAAAAGTGTTAAAAAACTAACGACTGCTTTTGGCAAACTCAATGTGAGCATATCGAACGCTAAGCTGCACAAGTACGCAGAGCAGTTGAATCTGTTCGGCGCGCAACTGCAGCGGATCAATAACCTGATGTCGGCTGGACAGATCCCCGAAGCTAAGCTGATCGGTATTATAATCAGTATGCAGACCGAATTGCGGAACTTTGAGAATGATCTACTGAAGAAGTTCGATAAGACCCGCTCGGAAACGATCCACTCTCAGTTGGCTCCGGAAGTGAAAAAGAAAAACATTGCGACGCTCGATAAAGAAGCCAGGAATGTTAGAAAGCAAATAGCGGGTGTGCTTGAATCTATCAGTGACTTCGAGATCGATCTGGGGCAGGCTCCCAAGACTAAGCCGGTATTCGCCAGTTTTATTTCTCGTATTCATGAACTGGACGCGATCAATATCGCTAAGGTCAACCAGGTTGTCGATCCGTTCTTCGGTGAGAACGAGGCTCTTAACGATGTTATCAGTAGTGCCGGTGAGAATGTTTACATTACTCCGAACCATACGGCATGGCTTTGTAAGGCTCACGACTGGGTAGAAGCGTTGCCGGCGTTCGCGCATTACAATATTATTCCCGATGAAGTCGGAACAGGGTACTCGGTGACATCTACTACAGAGCGAGAGATACTGGAGATAATTTATAAAAGCTATGCAGACTGCTGGGCGTTGAATATTAAGGATGTTATGGCTTTGGAGAATGTTGCGTTGGCGCAGCAGTTGGTCGCCGGCGGAGCTATCGCTGAAAAGGCAATTGACGCCCAAGAGCAGGAAAAGATGCGGCAGATATGTATCAGTAAAGGCTTAGGTAGTGAGACAGCGCGTTTGGCGGCTGTTATCGCAAAGATAGCTGAAAAGGATGTCGATCTGATCTCAAAGGCGATCGCGGATTCTGATTTTACTTTCAAGCGTTATGAAGCTTTGTGCCAGATACTCAGTTCGCACAAAAAATTGGGCAGGCAGGGTGCCGCGATCAAGGTTACTAAAAAACAAATTGAAGCTTATCTGCCTTTGGCATTAAAGAAACGTCGCGAGCTTCCGAATATTCACGTCCTGACGACGTTAGGGCCGACAGAAACAGAGGTTAATATCGCCAACTGGATCGAAGAGGGGATGCAGCTTTATAATATTTGTACTGAGAAGAATCTCGGTGACGAGGTTGGACAGCTGATAAGCAAATATCAAAAGCGTGTCGCGAGTGCCGCTGAGATAATCGCCGAAGAGCAGGAGATGGAAGGTGAACTGCTGCGAATCTTAGCTGAAAATAATATGGATCAGGCGAATCCGGCCCATCGAAAGCGGGCATTGTTTCAGTTGCTTGGTATGTATCCGGAGATTTCGGCAGATACGGTTAATCTGGCGGTTCTGCAGGATAATTTCGAGACCGACGGCTCGATACCAGCGGTTAAAGAGTATATAAAAACTCACGGCCAGTTGAGAAAGACCGCTCGTGAGATAGTTGCTGCGAATAATAATCTAAGTGCGCAGATCAGAGAGAAGATGGCAGATGGTGCTGACTTTGATAAGGCGTACGAAGAGTTGACAAAGGCTGATTACGATACGGAAGAATCGAGCATATTGTATTCTCTTGCAAGGAAAGAATTGATCGGCGAACTCGGTATCGGTAAAAAGATCGATATGTCGCACTATCTGCGTGACCGGATAGGGCCCTTGTCGGTGTTTACCGCCCGGCGAGAGGTTGTCGCTAAGATGGGGCTTAGAGATGAGCTTTACAGCCCTAATTATACCTACAGTGCCTCGGGAGTGAACAAGCGTTTCAACCTGATGTATACGCCGAGCAGGGTGGACCTTGGTCCTGAGATAATCGAATCTGTGCGTAATATTCCTAAGTGGGTTGGCGGTTACGGTCGTGACGCGGCCCAGGCTGGTAAATCTTTATATGAAATATTTAACGTTGCAGGCGTTACCGCGGTGAACAGTCCTCGACATGCCGAGTTTATGAAGGTAGGTGAGAACTTCTTTACTCGCGGCGGAGTTTATTATCTTTCCATGACAGCTGCTTCGAATATCGATACATTAGGCGATGGCGACTTTGAATTTTTCCAGGGCCAATGGAACAAACGCGGCGATAGGATGGTACTGCCGACCGGTGAAACATACGGCGGGTTCTGTGTGCCAAAAGAGTTTTCGCTATTGTTCGCGATCATTACGCGTGCGATGGATCCGGAAAGTTCGTCGGAAATAATGGATATGTTCGGCGTTCCGCGTGACGCTAAATTGCGCAGTGAATTGGCCGGTGACATTGCCAGGGTTCTGGCGATGCGAACCGATCCTGAGAATGACCCGGAATGGGAAGCTGCGGCAACTGAATACCTGCTGGGCAAATACGAAGAATATTTTGGTTTTTTGAAAGAAGACGGTAACTATTTGAACCGTCTTCCGGCATTGGCTTTGACGTTGCGAAAGTCCGGCGTGCTCAAGGCACAGGACAACTCTCAAGGCCAGGCTGATTACGATATAACTCACTGGAAGAACACAAAGGCACTGGGCCTGGAAGAGATCAACCGCTCGGGTGTCTTTGACAAGGTACGCTTGATCTATAAGCTGCTGGAAAAGGCTCGTCAATATAACAGTGACATTGCAGCTGATGAAAATCTTATCGGTGTTATGGCAGCGGGTTATAAGGAAGATGTTACCGATGTTCGCTTCTCAGCAGGTGCCCGGAAGTTTGAGATATACGGGGGGACAGGTTTTGAGCATCTGCTTTGCGATATCGACCCCAAGGGCAGGAAAGTTTATCTCGATGCGTTTAAAAACTGGAAAAGTCCTCAGGATATACGAATGGTCGGTTTGTGTACGGCTAAGGATCTGTTCGGTCATGTTCCGATGAATTTCAAGCCGATCGCTGACGAGGGTTTGAAGATACTTCGCGGCGCAGGTCTGGATGAAATGTGGATCGGTGAAAATCTCACTGAGCACGGCGTCGATCTTGAGGGCTGGAGCTGGGACGAGGCACCTGACGCGGATAAAGAAGAACTGATAGCCGGGATAGGGCATAAGGTTATCTTTATGGCTTTCGGCTATAATCTGCTGCAGATCGTTGAAGGCGTTAAGAAGATGCTCATACCTCACGGTTTTACCGAAGAGATCATTCGCGCCAACAGTGAATCTTACGGCGGTGCTCTTGATAAGTGGACCATCATAAAAACTATGCCGAAAGCTCAGCGTGAAAGCCTGGTACTTGCGATAGGCCCGGCGATCCACATACTGGTTCTGTCGTATCGTGACATTATTAATAAGGCCAACTATGAGCAGGCTCTGACCGGTGTGGACTTTATTGACCTTGGCATTCCGGATAAGGAGATGCTCGACCTGATCGACAATCTTCCGAAGCTGCTTTATCTTATGAAGTCCTCTCGTGAGAACTCTGCTCTGGTCTTTGCTGACGGTACATCCGGAGGCAGAAGGCGGACATTCAGTATGCGTCACACCGATTCTAAGGAAAAGGTTAAGGAGCTTTTTGCTCTTGACGAAATGTCAGTCTACGGCTGTCACGGGTTGGGTCAGGCGACAGTCGACTCTTGGCGAAAGGAAATGGAAAGTGACAGGGAACTGGCGAGAAGCTTTATGGCGGCGGTTCTTGAAGATAGAAAAGAAGACGCTATAGAGGCTTATCAGGAAACGATCGCATATCTCGAGCGTAACACACGTCAGGACGAGGCGATCGATCTGGAAAGTAAGGCTCGTTTGCTCGATCTTTGGCGGCCTGCGTATCGATATATCTCAAAGGCACTTGGTCAGGCGGTGCACGGCGGTGAGTTAGCCGGTTTCGATTTCGCTACGTGGCTGATATGCGGCGGAAGGTACCTGGTAAACGGTAAGATGAGCGAGGAAGAATTTGGTCGGCTGCGAAAAGATTACGAAACCGCTCTCGCGAAAATCGCAGGGCTTAAAAAGATATCCGCTACACTTGGTAAAGATGAATCCGCGGCAGTTATCGAATATATGATCAAGCCGCGATATGTTGTGCCGCAAAGAGTTTTCCGTGAACAGAAAACAGGTGTCGCAGGCTCGTTGAAAGCTACTGAAGAATTGACGCTTCAATTGGAAAGCCGAGTGATCCGTCGTCGTCAGACCGAAGAAGCCCTAGCGCTTGAGCAGCGGCGTAACGGGTTTAACAATATCGTTGGGGATGTTCGTGACTTGACGGCTAAGTTTGATTTTGAGAAGTTATACGCTCTTGGCGAAAAGCAGGTCGGTGACGGCAAAAAAATGGTCGAGCAGGAGCCTTTCGGCAGATACCTTCACTGTGCTAAAGGAGCTTTCCAGTCGATGGTTCGCCGAGCTGTTGATCTCGATGCTTTGACAAAAGCTGAAATTGAAAATGAACTCGATATAGTTTTCAAGGGCGGTATATTGCTCGATAGTGAATACCGTGCACTGGCTGAAAGGATCGGCAGGTTGTTCGAGGCTTATGAAAATGACACAGTTGGATTTGCGCATTGCGGTAAGCTTGCTGAGATGCTGGATAAGTGTTTGGTTATCGACCGTTCGTTCAATATGTACGAAGCGCGCGACGCATGGGTTAATATGGCTGGGTTCTTCGATCTGACTATCAATAACCATATCTTCGATTATTATCCATATCACTACCACGCTGAGCGGACGCCTGCGTTTAAGGATTATCAGAAGTGGAGCAGGAACGCGATCTTTGAATTAGCAAGGTCGAACCATCTTTGGCTTTACAGGTTTACCAGAATGATCCTCGAGACGAAAACAGAACTGGCTGAAAGAGGTAAGCAGTATTGTTCGCTGTGGTTTGGCCAGGTCGCAGATGATGGCACGGTTAAAAAAGCCGCTATGGGCCTGGAAGGTGTGACAGATGAGGATGAGCTTTTCTGGTTCAGTTATGCAAGGTTGCGTGACACTACTGTGATCATTCACGACGGGTACATGCTGCCGCAAATATTCGATGATTTCGATCCGGCGATGATGGGCAATCGCGCAAACGTCGGGATTATTTTCCCCGTTGGTAATACAACTGTTGCGGTCGCGTTAGAGCAAAATGTTAAGCTGATGAAGCAGGACGGCGTTAACGTTGTGCTGTCACCTTTCCCGCAGGTTAAAGAAGCTAAGGGTGGAAACCATGTGACGTTGCCGTTCGCATATTTCTTTATGGATGAAAAGAGTTACGAAAAGGCGTTGGCAAAGAGCGGCAAAGCGACAGCACTGCCTTTGGCTTCGGCAAAAACAGAATACGGTGTGCTGGTTGCGGTACGGTTTACCAAGCCTATAGACGCTCATGCATTGTGGTTCCATTTTACGCATTATCTGCGTGACGCGGTTGCCAAGGCAGCGATGCCGATCATTCAGCCTTTATTGTGGGAGGCTGCGACTTATCTAAAATGTGTCCTGCCCGAAACGCTTAAGGGTTCGGATGTTATTTGTCCTGATCAAATGAGCTGGTTCAAGAGCGATACCGATAAGATGGCTCAAGCTAAAGCGACAGGTCAGATACGCAAGAAACTGATAAAGCTGGCAGGTGTACACAATGCGTTGATAGTCAAAGCTGAAAAGGAATCGGGCGGTAGAAGGGCGTTGATCCTTTCGACTATCGATGAGAATAATAATTTCATCGACGAACATATAGATAAGCTCATTGAAACTGTTTATGATATTTCACGTACTGACAATGTGGTTGTGCAGGAAGTGGTTCCCTGCCAGACTCGTCGGCTGTATACGAAGGAATTTCTCGAAATGCTGACCGATAGATTTATTCAGGAGTTGGGGCTTTCTGTTACTGAGACTACGCCATTGTTTAACTACTTCCGGACGATCGTCAGTAAGCGTATTAGTGGTAAGTATGATATTACTCACAGGATAACGGTTGTCTCTACGGCGGGTGTCGCTAATGTCGGTCAGGGAGGCAGGTTGTTCGAGTACAGGGACGAAAAGATCGAGCCTCGTTACCGCAAAGAATTGTGGGAAGGTATGAAGAAGGCTTCGATAGATTCTATGGCCAAACAGCAGGAGTATCTGGAGAAAAACAGAAAGTACATCATAGACAGCTATCTGGAAGTTCATCAGGAGTTTGCTCATGCACGCGATGAACTGCTTAAGCCGCATACCAATCTGCTGGGCAGGCCGGATTCTGAAATTTGCTATGAGATGGGCGACTATATGCCGTTCTTTTTGCTCGATGACGATGATATGATCGAAAAAGTTTACGACAGCAAAAGTGAAAAGGTTATCGAGCTCTACGACCGCAACGGCAAAGTTAATCCCGATGTAAAACTTTTCCTTAATGGCAAAGCGATCAAGTTGGTCGACAAAAAAGGCGTCGTCAAACGTGTCAGTTACTTTAACGATAAGCAAAAGCCTTGCGGTATCGAATTTACCTATAAGAAAGGTAAACGTCAAAAGACAAAATCGCTGATCGTGATGAAGATCGAGCAGAACCCAGGTGCTGGCTTGTGGCGGCCGCACGTAGACAGGTGCAGGCTAGTTCCGCGAGAGGACGAAGGGTGCTATCTGGTGTTCCGTAATCTCGGTGAGTGGGCCAGGAAGTATCGCGAAATATATCGCAAGTAGACAGGTTTGATCATGAACGACATAGCCGACTATTCTAAGCGTTGCAGGGAGCTGGACGAAGAATACGAAGCTCTCGGCTGTGACTTAATGCCCGTCGTTGCAGCCAGATCGGCGGGGGATGTTGGTTTTATCAGCGATACCAGCGACTCGATTATCTATGCGTGTGTTTTTAATGCGGCTTCTGTCACTATGCAGGATACATTGTTTTTGCTTGGCGCCGAGGCTGACGAGTACTGCGGCCCCATCGTTGTTATTGGCGTTCATGACGACTGGGTTAGCGATGACGGTAAAAGCACTCGCAGATTTCTCTGGGTCGATGGGCAGGGGCAATGCAACGATGTTGTTGTCGATGAGCCGATCAGCTTTGATGTTGTTCATTTGATCCATTTCAAAGACAGTGATGAAATGAAGACACATCGTGTATTGACGGACAAATTCAAGGATGCCGGCATAGGGCTGATAAATCCATCAGGGATGGTATCACAGGTTTGCGACAGCAAATTCAAAACCTTCCAGTTATTAAGCGCTTCTAATATCCCTACCTCGCAGACGATGTTGTTTTCAAGATTCTCACTGACCGAAACTGCTGAAGTAACCGAAAGGCTCGAACGGTTTTTTTATAAGCTGAGCCAGGCATATCCAAATGAAAAAGAATTGACACTGTTCGTTCAGCCTGACATCGGAACTGAGGCTCGCGATGTCACTACTTTTACTTTCAAGATAGGTCAAAGCATTAAAGGCGCAGAGATAGTTAATGATATCTGCAAACGTACTGAGGATACGGTGGTGCGTTTGGGCAGGGGTAATCTTTTTTATAAAGAAGATAATCCATCGAGGGTTATCGTTCGTGTCAATGTCTTCGAAGGAATGAGGCCCGAAGATCTGTCCGGCTATGCGGTTGTAGCTGGTACTTGCGATGAGGATGTTGTCGCAATTTCACAATCAGCAGAGAAAAAGTCACTACATCTGATTCTCGACAACCTCTCATATCGTCAAGGCCAAAGCCCAAGCTTTACAGTATCGCCGCAGATGGTTCTTTATTCAGCAGGCAGGCGTATATATCAGGCGATCAATAATGACGCTTTGCCTAAAGATAAAATTTCACTTCTTGGGATCGACTTTACTCTTGAAGCATTTGTTCATGGTCTGACAGCTGTAGCCATCGATGTCAATCCGCGGGCTGTTATTGCTCATTCAATGATCACTACCACGAACAAAAAGGAAAAACTCGGTTTAGGCGAATCCTATTGGCAGAACCATTTCGGTTACCGATCAGAACGACTACGAGACCGCTTACACCTACACCGCAAACAACCAGAAAAAGGCCATTATCGTTTACAACCCGGACGACCTGATCATCTACTCGATAGAATACGGCTACGACACCGCTTTAAGGCTTATCGAAGTTAATGAGCCATTACTGCCGGGAGCAGATGACTATATTATGCAGCTTGAGTATGACGATAAGGGCAACCGTACAAAGGCGATCTATCGGCTGGATGGTTCTTCCGATGGCGACAGCACATCGATCAGCTATGTATACAATCGTGACAATATGCTGCAAAGCTTCGACACAACCTCTACAGGTGTTACAGGCCCGACTTTCAGTTTAGATGATGCCAACGTTGACGGGCTGGGCAGGCTTGTCGATGCTAATGAAACTATTACCAAAATCGACGGAAATTCCGTTGCACATATATCAACCTACCTGTATGATATGTTATCGCAATTGACAGATGCTAATATCAGTAATATAAACAGCGCAAACTGGCTTGCTGGTTACGAATATAGAAAGAACGGTGATATGTATTCACGGACGATACAATCAGCTGCGGAGAGTTTCAGTTACGACGGCCATCTTATGACCGATGCTGACGGCAACAGTTTAAACTGGGATGAGAACGGCAATCTGCTTACCAGCGTAGCGGCCAGCCTTGTCTACAACTGGGACAATAAGCTGCGATCTGCAAGTGCCGGCGGTGACTCGATAGCTGTAAAGTACGATCCATCCGGCAACCGTATATGGAAAGATTCCAGCCAAACTGGTACACACAAATACATCATAGACACCGTAGGCAAACTGCCGACGATTCTGCTGGTAATTGATACCTCCGATAGCTCGATCGACAAGACCTACATCTACGCCAACAGCCAGGTAATCGCCCAGCATGACGGCAACGATTCGAATGATCTATACTTCTACATGCACGACAGATTAGGGAGCGTCCGCCAGATAATCGATAGTAATGCTGATGTCGAAAATCACTATACATACCAGCCTTTCGGCCAGATATTCATAACCGAGGTAAATGAGACAGTAGATAACCCCTTCATGTTCACCGGCCAGTGGTTCGACGTAGAAATTGACCAATACTACCTGCGAGCAAGACAATACGCCCCATTCATTGGCAGATTTACGTCCAGAGATCCAATAAACGGCAAGTTCAAACAGCCACTTACTTGGCACAAATATTTATATTGTGGCAATGATCCGATCAATAAAATTGATCCAGATGGAGAACTAGCATTTTTATTAGGAGGTAGTTTGAGTGGAAATATTACTGCTGCTGATCTTGGTGCAGGCTTTGGTCTTCAGCGTGGCCTTAAAGGAATAGGTGCCTTGATAGCTTATTACAACGTAATTTTACCTACAATGACGATGGCAGCTGAACACTTTGGTGTGGGAGGTACTGTTGGCGCAGGTTTTGTTGCTGCATGGGATCATACAAAGCATTTTAATGACAGGAGTGCATGGTCATGGGGAACAATGCAATGGGTAGCAGGAGGACACTCACTTTCCACTGGTAGAGGTGGCAGTGCTACGCTTGACGTTGGTATATCAAATGCTAGACATATTTCACAGCTTGCAGGTCCCTTTGCTGAAGGAGGAGGGTCTGGAACCTTTGGAAATTTGTTCACAGCGGGTGGCACACTTGCTAGAGGTATGAATCCAGATGGTTCATGGAATGATATTTGGTTAGGGACTCTATCTTTCGGTGGTGGAACGTCCATGGGAGGTGAAGGCCATTTTTATGGTGGATATGCCTTTGTCCAAGAATACGGGGGCTGGTAAATTAAAGATATTTAAATATGATAGATAATATTTTGCCAATACTGAAATTTTGCTCTTGGGTTTTAGTAATTAGTTTTATAAATGGAATCCGATACCTTTTCCTAAAGAAAAGGCTAAAACTTATCTACGAAGAACATAGAGAAGAAATACACAAAGCAATTAGATGCAATAGAATAAAGTTTTCAGCCCTTTTTGTAAAACCATTAGAGACGGGAAACGAGATGTTGGATTTGTTATTATTCAAGATCCACCGCTCTGCTATGTGGTTTGTATTTTCATTGTTTTTCTATGGAACTTCCATTATTTTCTACATACTTGTTATTGCAATAATAAAAAAGGTGAGTTTGGTTGGATAGAAATCTTATGATATTTAAAAGTAATCGTTACTTTTCAGATGGCAAAAAAGTGCTCCCTTTTTGGATATTTATTGCGCCTATTATAATATCTTTGGTGGTTGGAATCCCCTTAGTAACAAAATATCCGATTCCGATAACGATACTTTTAGTTTCTTTTGTTATAATCATTATTCTTGCATCGCTATGTTTATTATATGAAGGGGTAAAGATAGAGCGTTATGTACAAAAGCATAATTTCCAATTATGGAAAAAATCAAAAAGCCATTTATATAGAGATAGGAGAGAAGCCTCAAAAGAAATGAAGTCTTTATCAACGCAAATACCACACTTGGAAAGATATTCAAAATACATAAACAGGATTGCCTTTACTCTGCTTACAATTTGGACTTTAATATTCATTGGAATTTTTTCATTTATAATATTTTCAGCCATATCTGGTTAATCTTTTTGCTCCAAAGTTTCAATACGGACTCTAATGGTGTTACAGGGCCGACATTCACGCTCACAGATGCTAACGTTGACGGGCTGGGCAGGCTCACCGATGCTAACGAAACTATTACCGAAACGGACGGAAATTCCGTTGCACATATATCAACCTACCAGTATGATATGTTATCGCAATTGACAGATGCTAATATCAGTAATATAAACAGCGCAAACTGGCTGGCACAGTATGGATACCAGAAGAACGGCAGTATAAACATGAAACTTGAACAAGGTGAACAGACTGATCTTAGTTACTATGGTCATTTGGTGACTGGCGATAATGATGGCAACTCTGTCGGCTGGGACCTTAATGGCAGGCAGGTGACGCCATTTAGCGATGATCCCGTAAATTATTTCCTCGAATACGACTGGGATGGCAGATTACGTGAGGGCCAGTACGGCTCGTCCAGCCAAACTATGCAGGCTGTTTATGACCCCGAAGGAGTAAGGATCGCCAAGATACGCAACTGGAACCAGAACGACTATCATCACAAATACGTTGTAGATTCGACAGGCGAATTGCCCGCAATTTTGCTGGTGCTCGATGCCAATAACAGCGATGCTATCGTCAAGACCAATATCTTCGCTAACGATCAGATCATAGCCCAGCATGACGGCAACGATTCTAACGATCTGTACTTCTATATGCACGACAGGCTGGGCAGTATCCGCCAGGTAATTGATATCGATGCCAATATTGCCAACTATTACACTTACGACCCGTGGGGGCTGGTATTTGAGACTGATTCTAACGAGATTTTCTTCAATCATTACCGCTTCGCAGGCTACATCTGGGACGATGAAATCTCACAATACTTCTGCAACGCCCGCCAATACGACCCCATAACCGCAAGATTCACCAGCCGAGACCCAATAAACGGCGACTTTAAAGAGCCTATGACATTGCATAAGTATCTGTATGGTGGCAATGACCCGATTAACAATGTTGATCCGAAAGGCGAAACCGGTACTCTTGTAGGCAATTTGGGAGCTATTTCTATAGGGGCAACGGTAACAGGAATGGTAATAGTTGCAGAAAGAGCGGGCTTGTTGTAAACGGCGGAGCAAAAGTGTACCACCTGGCGGGCGGTTGAAAATTGTACCAC
>JBHPGW010000060.1:0-15019 GCA_042569785.1 Planctomycetota bacterium
TTCAAAAATAGGTTAACATACCTATGACCATTTACACAGTTTATTTCACACCCTCGTTCTCATCAGAATCTTCAACCATCTCTAACATTATTTTTATCGCTTTTAGTGTTTCGGTTTTGTCTTTGTGTTCAATTGCACTTGTTGGATCAAAACCATGCGAAAGTACTTGTATTAACTTATAGACTTGGCCTTTTTGAATTGCATTAAATTTTTCAGAATCAATCTCTAATGCTTCAAATTTACTTTTCAAATCGCCTGTTGTTGGAATCTTGAAGTTAGTGAAAATTTCTAAAAATCTTCTGGCAATATTACTAATAGTATAAAAATCTTTATACGCTAAGGCATTATTATCTTTGAATTTGTATAACTGATCAAACAAAAAATGGTACTCTGATTTGAATTCCTTTAGAGTTTTTTCTAGCGGTTTTATATGTGCCTTTCTTATATCAGCCTCTGTTTCTGTGAAATTTTTCAGCATATAGAACTCGCATGGTAAATCTTTTTGGTCACCATCTTCTCTTCTTTTGTTAGAACCAATCACTTTACCATTCTTCCGAAGAAACCAATCTTTAATCAAATTAAAAAACTCAAAGTTGTGCGTAGAAATGAATAGTTGTTTGCAGCCGGCAAGTTTGCTGTTGATAAATGAATAAGTATGGTAAAGATGATTGCAGTCTAAGCTTGAAACAGGGTCATCAACAAAAATTATCGTATCACTTAGAGTAGTACCCCTATCTTCTAATGTGGTCATGAAGTACGAAAATGCTATGGCAGTTTTTTCTCCTTCACTAAGATTATCTGCCCTGCGACCGAAACGTTCAAGTTTGAAATATTTCTCATCTTCTGCTACTTTCATTTTGATTTCATCATTTCCAAAATAACAGTGAAGATAGTCACTGATTTTATCTGAACCCTTCACAGCTTCAGATAACTTCTGCCTAATTTCACTGATTTTGCTTTGAATACTAGATTGCTCTCTAGCTATTTCCCTAATCTCAGTTTCTGTTTTACCAATTTCTTCAAGGATACTAGTGTACCGTGTTCTAATAGCAAAATCTGCTGCCTCATGTTTTATGAGTTTATTTTTTGCGGTATCTCTCTCTGCTTCAAACTTATCTGTTTTGCTGTTGTGTTTCCGAATAAGGGCATTGATTGCCTCTATATCGGCATGCAATTTCTCTGTATTGTCTAATGGTTTTTCAAACTTAACAGCCTCAAATGGCTTAAGTTTTTTATTTTCTAGATTTTTTATCAAACCATCAATGAACTGGTTTAATACTTCGACAGTGGCTTTTATCTTTTCTTTTAATAGTTTATAATTACTTTGCAACTCTTCGTAAAACCTTGCTTTATCATGAAGTTTCAAGCTTACTTTATTATCTTCAAGAATGCTAATAAGCTGATTGATTTCAACCAGCAAGTTATCATACTCATCAGAAAAATGCGCATTCAATTTATCCAATAAGTCACTTCGTAATTTGCCGTTGCAAAACTCACATTCTGTTTTGTCCTTGTGCAGTTCCAACCCATCTTTAACCCACTTTTGCAAAGCGGGATTTTCTTTTAATCGCTCTATAATACTGCCAGTTGCGGTTATTTTTAAAAGTGTGTCTGTTTGTTTACAAAAGGCGGCCATATCCGGTGTCGAAAAACTGTGTTCAAGGATTTTTTCTTCCTGATTACAGATATATTTTATATGGCAGAGTGAGTATTCTTCATTAGGCAATTGATGATCAGTTGGATTGGAAGCGACTGCTCTGATAAAATGCTTGAAGTTTGGTTTTTCAAAGCCGGGAATATTAAGTTGATTTTTGATTCTACGAGCAGACGCTCTAAGGTCTATTTCGATTTTATCACTTTCGTTTAGAACAAAACGTTGTAATTCTTGCCTTTTAGCTTCCTTATCTTTCAACTCTGCTATTAGGCTTTCAAGCTGCTTTTCAAGTTTAATGTTTTCTTTCCCCACAAGCAGTACTGGTTCAATTTTTTCTTCCCATTTTAAATTTTCTCTTATAAAATCGGAGTTGAACACTCGAACATCAAATGAGTCATTTAATTGTGTTTGGTCGTATCTGCTTCCATCTTTAAGCTCAAAATCAAATGCGGCATTCTCATAACCAGTTCCCTTAGGCAATACTCCAAATTCGAAACAACTGAAAGTGCGAGAGAGAGTGGTTTTACCAGAATAATTCCAGCCGTAAATAAGGTTGAATTTTTTAAATTCCTCAAGACCCTGCCATGAAAAATCATAAAATACACCAAAGTTTTTTAGTTTATTGATCTTTTTAATCATTTGACTCTCTTTCCAGCAAAAACCTGTAAAGTCAACTATTGTGTTTTCGCTACTTTCACTCTCCTGCCTCCTGATTTTATCTTTCTTTATCATCTTTGCAAACTAATTTATTTTATCCTTTAAATAGTAAACTTGTACCCGCGAAGGCGGGTATCGACAATCGTAAATAACAAATCCCAAAAGTTTTTTTCCTCTGCGTTCCCTGCGTACTCCGCGGTAAAAAAATCCGTGTAAATCTGCGTTAATCCGTGTCAAAAAAATCTGTATAATCTGCGGTTCGAAAATTCAATCATCTGCGCAGGTATGCGCGCAAAAATGCTAAAAACCGCCCTTTTCTCGCACTTTTCTGCAAAAAACAGTGCCTTTTTTGCGCATTTTTGTAAATTTTTGCGCGCTTTTGCGCTTTTTTGCACTTTTACCTGCGCAAATGATTGAAAAAATCTTCATTTTTAAGCTAAAAATGAGTTGTGCTTCTTTTCTATTTTAACGGTTGACTTATCTTTCATAGTGGTTAAAATATGGCGTTCTGGTTGTATATGAGCATGTGTAACCCTCAAGTTTTTGGTGGAGTCACGCAATAAAAGGAGATTACAAGTGGCGTACAATTGTGTAGTATTAGTTAAGCAAGTCCCTGATACCAAAAGGATTACAGTTCAGGCAATGAACGATGACGGCACCGTCAATCGCGGCGCTCTGCCGGCAATCTTTAATCCGGAAGACCTCAACGCTCTCGAACTGGCTCTGCAGATCAAGGACGAGCATGGCGGAAAAATTACCGTTGTCACTATGGGCCTGCCCGCAGCGGCTGAGGTTCTCCGCGAAGCACTCTACCGCGGAGCTGACGAGGCGATCCTTATTACCGATCGCAGATGTGCCGCAAGTGATACGTTGGCAACGAGTTATATTCTCAGCAGTGCTGTTAAGAAACTCGATTACGATATTGTTCTTTGCGGCAGGCAGGCGATCGACGGCGATACCGCCCAGGTCGGCCCGCAATTAGCTGAAAAGCTCGGCTTAACGCAAGTCACTTATGTCGAAGAGCTTGTCGAGCTAAACAGCGATAGTATAACAGTTCGCCGCAATATGGGTAACGGCTGGCAGCTGGTTAAGGCTAATAAGCCGGTCCTGCTGACCATTGTCGGCGAAGCGAATGACCCGAGAGTCGCGGCGGCTAAGAAAATGATGAAATTCAAAAATGCTCAATCACCCCTGGAAGCAGTCGAGCAGGTCAAAGCTGACAATCCAGAGATCAGCGATGACGAAGTTAAAGAGCTGGCTGAGCATAAGTGTAAGGCGTTGGACGATAAGGGTTTGCTGATAAAACAGTGGGATTTGGATTTTCTCGAAGCTGACCTGACATGGTGCGGCAGGAGTGGGTCGCCTACGAAAGTGCATCGAATTCAAAGCGTTGTGCTGGCGGCTAAAGAGACAAAGGACGTCGAGCCGACCGAGACAGGTATCGCGGATATGATACACGAACTGATCGAAGAGAAGACTATTGCGTGAAGCGTATCTTGTGAAGCGTGAAGCGTTATTTGGTTATGGAGATGTAAAATAATCAGTGAGGATTAGAGCATGATAGATGTAAACAGAGACGGAGAGGTTTGGGTTTTTGCCGAGCAGCATAACGGTCAGCTTGAAGATACGTCTTTAGAGCTGATGAGTAAGGCTCGTCATCTGGCTGATACGCTGGGTGTGAAATTGGCAACGGCAGTGCTGGGCGATAATGTGAAAGAGCTTAGCGGCAAGTTGATAACATACGGTGCTGACAAGGTTTACCTGGTTGAGCATCCACTGCTTGAGCACTATCAGGTTAGCAGTTACGCTAAGGTGATCTATGACCTGATCCATAAACATAAGCCGCAAATCGTTCTTTACGGTGCTACTGTTACCGGCAGGGACCTGGCTCCGCAGGTTGCAAGTGCCGCTAAGGCAGGGCTTACAGCTGACTGTACGGATCTTCAGATCGGTAATCATGAAGTTGTTGCTACTAAGGAAGTGCATGAAAATCTTCTGTTCCAGATAAGGCCTGCTTTCGGCGGTAATATTATAGCGACTATTATTAATTATGATCGCTGGCCCCAGATGGCTACGGTTCGTGAGGGTGTGATGCCGATGCCTGAACCCGATGTGAATCGTAAAGGCGAGATAGTCGAAGAGCAGGTTCAGCTTTCGCAGGCTGACCTGGTATTGGAAATCCTGCAGGAGCATAAGCGGCAAAAGAAGGTGGATCTCAAAGCTGCGAGAGTGATCGTTTCCGGCGGGGCGGGTGTCGGCAGTAAGGAAAATTTCCAGCTTGTCTGGGATTTGGCCAATTGTTTGGGAGCGGCTCCCGGTGCGACCCGTGCGGCGGTTGATCTTGGGTTTATCGATCACGACCATCAGGTTGGGCAGACGGGTACTACGGTTCGGCCGAGCCTTTATGTTGCTGTCGGGATAAGCGGAGCGATTCAGCATCAGGCAGGTATGAACCAGAGCCAGAAAATTATCGCGATCAATAACGACCCGGATGCGCCGATATTCGGCGTTGCTCATTACAAAATATTAGGCGATCTTAACCAGGTTGTTCCGCAGATGATCAAGACAATAAAAAAACACGTGTAGCTGACGTTGTTTTGGGAAGAAGTGTCAGGAAAGGAAGCTTTATGGCAAACTTTTACACCGATAACGAAGATATTCAATTTTTGTTCAACCATATCGAGCCGGGCAGGATGGCAGAGATAGTCGAAGAGAACTTTAAGTTCGCGGACGAGTTCGATACGGCACCTGCGAGTGTGGAAGAAGCAGTGCAAAATTATGATATGGTTCTTGATTCGTTAGGTCAGTTAAGTGGTGATTTTATCGCACCGCGTGCTGAGGATGTTGATCGTGAGGGTAATACGCTTAACGAAGACGGGTCGGTGACTTATGCTAAGGGTATCGCCGAAGCTTTGGATAAACTTGCCAAGGCCCAGGTGATGGGGTTTACTTTGCCGCACCGGTTCGGCGGACTGAATTTTCCAGAGACGATCTATACGATAGCAACCGAGATGGTTTCTCGGGCCGACGCTTCACTTATGAATATATTCGGATTGCAGGGGATAGCTGGAACGATCAACGCGTTTGCATCGGAAGAAATTAAACAGCAATATCTGCATGATTTTGCCGCTGGTAAAATTACCGGTGCGATGGTTCTGACCGAGCCTGACGCGGGGTCCGATTTGCAGGCGATAAACCTGCGGGCGTTTCAGGATGATGACGGTAACTGGCTCTTGCATGGTGTGAAGCGTTTTATTACTAACGGTTGCGGTGAGGTGCTGCTTGTTCTTGCTCGCAGTGAGCCGGACAGGGCGGGTGGTTTGGGTCTGAGTCAGTTCGTTTGTGATCGCGGGCCTACAGTGCACATTCGTCGGCTCGAAGATAAACTTGGGATTCACGGTTCGCCTACGTGCGAGATATTTTTCGACAATACGCCATGTCAACTGATAGGCGAACGTCAGCGTGGTCTTGTGACTTATACAGTGGCGTTGATGAACGGAGCCAGGATCGGTATCGCGGCTCAATCGATGGGTATAGCAGAGGCGACTTACCGGATCGCTCGTGACTATGCGGCCAGTAGAGAACAGTTCGGCGTTGCTATCGAGAAGCTGCCAGCGGTTCGTGATCTGATGATCGATATGAAGGTCGCTATCGAAGCGGGGCGGGCGCTTTTGTATGAGACTTCGCAGGTTGTCGATCTTAATGTCGGTTGTGCCAGGCGTCTTGAGGAGAATCCGCCTGAAGATAAGGATGAGAAAAAGAAACTTAAGAATGAGTCTCGAAAGTATAAGAGATTTGCGGCGATGCTGACGCCTATGAGTAAGTATCTGTGCTCTGAGATGTGTAACAGCGTTGCTTATGACTCGATCCAGGTACTTGGCGGAAGCGGGTTTATGCGTGACTATGCGTGTGAACGACATGCGCGCGACGCCAGGATAACTACTATCTATGAAGGAACGAGCCAGCTGCAGGTCGTCGCAGCGGTTCGTGGTGTGAGCAGTGGTACAGCAGAGAAATTCCTTGGTGAACTGGCAGGGCGTGAATATTCGCCGGAGATGAAGGGGCTGCTTGATAAACTTGCCGAAGGTACCGAGCTTATGAAGGCTTCGATCGTCTTTATTAAAGAAAACGGTAACGAATATATGGACCTCTACGGCAGGGCGATCGTCGATATTGCGATGGATTTGATAATCGGTTATCTGTTCTGTGGGCAGGGCAGCTCGAAAGTTGATATGGAAGTCGCGGTTGCCGGGGGTAACGGTGATATGATCTCTATGAGAGAGCGTAAGGCTAAGCTTGCTCGCAGATTTGTTACTAAAAACGCGGTTAAGATCGAGGCTTTGGCTAAGTTGATCCAGTCTGGGGATAAGTCGAGCTTTACCGATTATGACGCCTTGATCGGGCCTGTACCGAGCGAGTGAACTCAAACTGTTATAAGACAGTTTGAGAAGTTAAAAATTAAAAGTTAAAAATTAAAATTGCGGAATCCCGATAAATCGGGATGGCTTTTTTAATATGAGTATCGAATAGGTGCTTATGTTTCGAGCGGTAATATTTGATTTCGATGGGGTGATTACCGATTCTGAGGTTCTTCATTTTCGCAGCTTCAATCAGGTGTTAGGGTTTTATGAGTGCCATATTACCGAAGAGCAGTATTACCGTGATTATCTTGGTCTGACCGATGTCGATCTTTTCAAGTTGCTGATCGATGATGGTCTGCTTGAGGTCGATCAGGATGGATTCGAAAAACTGCTCGAACAGAAAAAACTCGCGTTTGAAAAGCTGGCCGGCAGCGAGGGAAGTATCATCGAAGGTGTTCGCGAGTTTCTTGAGATGCTCAGGGAAAACGATATCGCGATCGGTATATACAGCGGAGCTCTTGTGGGTGAGATCGAACTGATTTTGGGTGACGCTGGGTTGCGAAGTTACTTCGAGGTGATAGTCGCTGCTGATCATGTGGCAAAAGGTAAGCCCGACTCTGAGGGTTTTTTGCTGGCGATGGATGAGCTTAACCAAAGGCGTCAGGATGAAATATTAGCAGAGCAGTGTATCGTGATCGAAGATGCTCATTGGGGGCTTGAAGGTGCAAAGGCTGCGGGAATGCATACTATCGCGGTGACGAATTCTTATCACGCGGACGATCTGGCGATGAGTGAAATGGTGGTCGATAATCTTAGTGAACTGAGTATCGACGATCTGCATCAACTGTGCAGTTAATTATAACATTCCTGGGCCGATGATTTTGGTTTTTTTGAGTCGGCCGGTCTTTAAGTTGTATTTAATGCCTGGAGTTAATGCGCCGTTTAACAGGGCAGGTTGCGACTCGCTGCCCCATAAGTCTATCATGTTACTTTCGGCATTATAGAAGAATTCGCTTGCGATGATGTCAACAGGCTTGGCGTTTCTTTTTGTAGTGTCGGGGTCCTCATGGTAAGTTACGCCGCCAGAGGCATGTAATGTTGAAAGTTTAGACTGACCGGTCGGGGTTTCCATGAAAAACGCTTCTATGTGGCTTGCGGTGGCTCTGGTCGTCTGGCCGTATTTGCCGTCAATTACAGGTAGGTACAATATTTCCATCTGGTTGTTTTTGGCGTCGGCGATGAGTTTATTATCACGTGAGAAATATTCCAGTCGATCGAAGCCTTCGATGACAGTGTAACAAGGTTTTTTAAAGCTGAATTTTTCTTCTTTAGTATCAGGTGTGATGATACTGGAATTGTCAACGACTATATTGCCGGGCCCTGTGGCGATAAAGATTTCATTTTTCGGGTCGTAATCAAACTTGAGGCACTTTAATTCGACGCCGCTGAGTAATTTTTCGTCAGCTTTTTTTACCGAAGCCAGTCTTACAATTCCGCCATCGGCAGTGATATGTTTTAGCTGCGAAGCAGTTGATGAACTCTCGGCAGTGTTTTGGTCTGTTAGATCGATCTGTAGTCTCGGCGAGGAGAGAGTGTGTTTTTGGAGGATAGCGTTTTCGTATCGAAGCATTTTCGCGACACAATCGCCCTTAAAGACGACCTGGTTGCGGTCGGGGTAATGGGTTATAGTTTTCTTAGCGGTTACTTTGACCGGAAGGATTTTTTTGCTGTCATTCGCGTCGTCGGCTGTGTCTTCTACGTAAAAGGTAAGTTCAGATTTTCCTCGGGCAATTGTATTTTCGGTGTCCGCGTAATGTTCGATAGTTCGAGTGAGGAATGTGGTTCTGCCGTTGGCGTCGGCGATAGTTGGTGTGGTTTTATTGGCAGGTCTTTGCCGCAGTCCCCATGTGTCAAAATCTTCATGGGTCAATGAAGAGTCCATCGGGGTGATTAGCATTCCGCTGTCACAGGTTAGGAAGGTCGTTTCCGGTTTATCGACGGGTTTTTCGGTAATTTCAATATTGATTTCGGGAGTTTGAATCGGCGGGTCTTTAGAAGGTTTTGCGGTTGATGTAGTATTTTCGTCAGGCTTTGTGTCGGCTGGTTCGATCTCAACGGTTTTGTCGCTGGAAGAATCTGTGGACTGGATATTATTGATAACGAGCTTGTCGGCAAAGACCAGTTGCTCGGGTGCGTCTATGGCGACGTTTCCCTTCATTGTACATTTATATTTTGTGACGGTTTTCTTTTCAGGTGCAGTGGCACTTGCGGTTTGCGTTTCGGTTTCAGGTTGGACTGCCGGTGTCGTCGGCGATATTATTGCTTCTGAAGAATTTTCGTTAGCAGGGGTTTGTTGTGTTGGCGGTTGTTTTGCAACGGCGGGGGCGTTAGTATCCTGTTGTTCGTTTGTTTGTATTAGCAACTCATAGAGATGGACAATTCTTAGGAATTCAAGTTTGTCAGTCTCATCGTTATAGACCAGTTCCATTGCTTTAGCGGACATCTTTATATTCTGGCTGACGAAATCGACCGGGCCGTCAGTTCTAAACAGTGACATTTCACTAATGAAAACAAGGTCGTCGAGATAGATGAAGCTTTCTTTTACACTGCTGCTGTCTGTAGGTATAATGTGAATAACGACATTGCCTGTAAGGGTTCCTTCTTTTGGCGAAGGTGGGTTTGCATCTGATTCAAGGAGTATGTTTCCGGTCTCAGCGGTGACTCGGCATGTAAGGTTGTTGCGGAAGATGTCCATGAATGGCTTCTCGATATCCCATGCGTTCCCTTCTTTGTGCAGAAGTTTTTCGAATCCCCATTTTCGTCTTAGCTGCCTTGTGTTTTCATCGAGGTCGGTGAATACTGCCTTTTGCACCTGGCCGATGCCGATGTCTGCGACGTTTCCGATCTGCGAGTTGAAATCGACGACATCTGTAGGCGGGCCTGCGACAGATTCGATATTAATGTCAGGTCCTTTATTTATCAGGTTGTAGAGGAGGAAGAGAGCGACTAAAACGCCGAGAGAAATAAGCCATACGCGAATTTTTCGAGATTCGATCTTCATGTGTTAAGGTAAGTATCTTTCCATAATTTCCTGCCATTGGCCAGTACTTTTTAGTATGTGTTCGATCACTTCCCTGACGGCGGCTTTACCTCCCGGCCGAGTGGTTACGAAATCGGCGTATTGCTTAACTTCATCGATAGCGTTAGCGACAGCTACGCCGAAACCGGCGTATTGTATTACCGGTAAATCGGGCAGGTCGTCTCCGATGTAAGCGATGTTCTCGGGTGTCAGGTTGAGTTTGTCTGTGAGTTTTTTCAGTTCGGGGAGTTTGTAGTGTGCGTTCTGAATGCAAAAATCTATATCGAGCTGATCGGCTCTTATTTTTGTTGGAGCCGATTCTCTGCCGCTTAAAAAAGCGACTTTCAAGCCCGTTCGCTGCCACATTCTGATTCCGTGTCCGTCGAGCGTGTTGAAAGCTTTGCTCTCGGAGCCGTCAGCGTTGATTATCAGTGTCCCATCAGTCAGGACGCCGTCAACGTCAAGTACGAGCAGTTTTATTTTTTCGAGATTGGGTTTTTTTTTCATTTAGCCAACGATTTTAATTGCGATAATGTCCTGCACGTCGATCATACCAACGGGTTTTTCGTCGCTGTCGACTACTGGAAGTTCGTCAATTCTGAATTTATGGAACAGGGCGGTTGCTTCCGCGGCGAGGGCGTCGAGGCTGATCCTTTTGCAGTTTGCGGTCATGATCTCGGCGACTTTACAGTCGAAGCCTTTAGAGCTTTTTTGGGTGATTAGTCTGCGAAGGTCGGCGTCGGTGATTATGCCGGCTAATTTTCCATCGCTATCGACAACCATTACAGCACCGTGACGTTTGACGTCGCCTGTCTTTTCGAGCAGCTGCTTTATCGTGTCGGTAATCTCAACGAGGGGCAGCTTTTCTCCCGGCTTGAACATCATTGACTGCTCGACGGTCATAAGGGCAGCACCAAGTGAGCCGCCCGGATGGAACCTTACGTAATCTTCGACACCGAATTTGCGGGCCTTCATTACGGTAAAGCAAAGGGCGTCGCCGATAGCGAGCATACATGTGGTCGAGACACTGGGAGCTACGCCTAAGGGACATGCTTCTGTCTGTCTGCCCATGCACAGGACTATATCGCTGTATTTGCCCAGGGTCGAATTGTTGTCAGCGGTGATCGAGATTAGCTTGATGTCGAGCTGTTTGACCAGGTTTATCAGGCGGTTGACTTCGTCGGTTTCGCCGCCGTGACTCAGGACCAGGACGATGTCGTTTTGTCTTAGCCTGCCCAGGTCGCCGTGGATCGCTTCTGCCGGATGGAGGAAATGGCTCGGGGTGCCGGTCGACGCCATCGTCGCCGAGATCTTCTCGCCGATGATGCCTGCTTTGCCGATCCCGCTTATAATAACCGAGCCGGTACATTTATATATCATCTCAGCGGCTCTGGCAAAAGTCTCGTCAACGATGTCTGTCATGGCCCTTACACCGTCCGCTTCTGCGCCGATGACCGATCGTGCGTAATCAAGATCAAATTTCACCTGTCCTTGGCTCCTGAAACAGCGTTTATAATTTGTTTAAATTCGCCAACAGTATGGCCTAACCGGTGAGTTGAGTCAAGCAGAAAAAAGGGGAATAAGAGCATAAGTGTACAAGAGCTTAAGTGCGTAGGTGTTATAGTTTTACTTTGCTGCCTTGGTCGTTGTAGTAGATCAGGTTATGTTTTTCGCTGGCGTAATCTGATTCGGTGTGGATCGTTACGCGAATGTCGCTGGTCTGCTCTATCTGTGCGATCATGGCCCTTTTGTAGTTCTGTAGGTAGTCGGCAACCGCTGGAGATGTAAACAACTCGATCTGTTTGATATGCTTTCTCGAAGCCGCCAGGTTCAGTGTCCGAATGATCTCTATTGTCATTGACTCATGGCTCTTGACGATGCCTTTGCCTTTGCAATTTGGACATTCGAAATATGTCGAGGATTGCAGTGAAGGTCTCATTCTCTGCCTTGTCATTTCTATAACGCCGAACCTGCTTATCTTGAGGATCTTCGAACGAGCCCGGTCGTTTTTGCCCGCGGCTCGGAATGTCTTTTCCACATCTCTGCGATGCTTCTCTGTTCTCATGTCAATGAAATCACAAATTATCAGTCCGCCAAGGTCACGCAGTCTCAGTTGTCTGGCGATCTCATCAGCTGCTTCGAGATTGATCTTGTATGCGGTTAGTTCGGCGCTTTTCTGCTTGCGGTATCTGCCGCTGTTGACGTCTATGGCGACGAGCGCCTCGGTCTGCTCGATTACGATCGAGCCACCGACTTTTAAGGGTACCGTGCGCGACTGGATACTGGTGATCTCTTCCTCGATCTTGTATTTGTGGAAGAGTGGTATTTTTGATTCGTAGAGATGTACCCTGCGACCGAGTCTTGGCGTGGCGATCGCGAGGAAGTCCTTTATCCTGCGTACGACGCCTGGTGAATCGCAAATAATTTTGGTTATCGTTGAGTTAAAGACGTCTCGCAGTGTTCTGATGATCAGGTCGGATTCCTGGTAGAGTACGCATGGTGTTTTGTCAGCCTTGATCCTTTTCTCGATGATCTTCCATAGCCTTTCGAGGTATCGCAGGTCCTTTTGTATTTCCCTTTTTGAGCATCCCTGGCCTGCGGTTCTGATGATAAAGCCAGCATCGGAAGATGGCTTCATCTCGGCGAATAATTCTCGCAGTCTTTTTCTTTCGTCTTCGTCATCGATTTTGTGTGAGACGCCATGTTTTTTCATCCATGGCATCATGACCAGATACTTTCCGGGCATTGCCAGGTAAGTGCTAAGTGTCGGGCCCTTGGTGTTTATTCCTTCTTTGGTTAGCTGGACGATCAGCTCCTGGCCGTTGCGCAGAGTATTCTGTATAGGTTGACGCTGCTTTAACGCTTTTCTTTTGCCGATGTTTTCCGAAAGCTCTTCATTAGTTTTGGTTTTGGTTTTGGATTTGGATTTGGATTTGGTTTTTGGGAAATATTTTGGGTGCAGGTCGCTGACGTGTAAAAAGCCGTTCTTTCCGTTGCCGAAATCTATGAACGCCGCCTGTATTCCTGACTCGATATTTACTACTTTGCCCTTGTAAATATTTCCGACTCGATTGTGCAGGCTTGGTCTTTCGATATACAACTCTTCGAGCTTGCCGTCTTCAATTATCGCAATCCTGCACTCGTCGCTTTCTGCGACGTTCACCAACATTTCTCTTGACATACAATTTACCCCTTGTTTCGTTTTACACGGCTCTTATTCGGCGTTATGTCGACAGCCATTGAACATTTGTTCTTTTGACCGGAGCCGCTAATTTTTCGTTATCTAAATCCAGCATGCTGATAATTTCATCAACTCTTATCGAGCCGGCTGGGCTGATTTTACATTTAACTACTATGGCTTTATCTTTATGTTCGATTGATTCGATAAAACCTCTTACGTCTATGGTGCGAATCTTACCTTTGTTTCCTATCGGCCTTTTCAGGGTGATAGTTTCGCTTGCCATCAATTTTTCAGACTTAGTTTTTAAAGATTGATTAAAAAAATCCGGCTCAACCTCAATTCGATAGTCGGCTTGAACCGGCTGAGGCGTCTTTTTTGTCTTTGCGATAGTCACTGAAATCAACTCTATGCCATTAGGCAATTGTTTTTCAAGAGCGGACTTGATCGTCTCGCACGGGTTTTCGTCACCTATGGGTTTTTCAATCTGGAGACAGAGTAGGTCGTCATCGGTTTCGAGAGCGACGCTTCTGGGCAGCGGTAAAGACATTTTCGGACGTGGATTAAAGCCCTTGCTGTAAGCGTTTTTCAATTGAGCCCTGACGCATGCTCGTTGAAAAACATTGATAGTCTCAATGTGCGAGAGAAATCGCAGATTCCCATGAACCCGGAACTTAATAAGTGCCGAAATGGTTTCGGTCGGTACAATAATACGGCTATCCCCTTTAACATGACGGGTTTATTAATATATTGTAATACTATGATGTTGGGGGCAATAAAACAAGTTTTTTTTCAAAATGGCAGTTTTGTGCTTTCTAAGGCAATTTAATCAAATAATTGTTTGTTGATTTCACTGCCGGAGGGTATAATTTAGTTATGGCTAAGTATCCTGTATTTCTCGAACTGGATAGTCGCCGTGCTGTTGTAGTAGGGGGCGGAAAAGTCGCTATGCGAAAGGTTCAGTCGCTTCTTGCTGCCGGGGCGCGTGTGGTTGTGGTAGGCAAAAAGATCGACGAGACACTGGTCGAACTTTGTCAAAAGAACAATGCCGAGTTGATCAAATCGAAGTATTTAAAAGAGTATCTGGCAGGGGCAGTTATTGTTATAGCCGCGACGAATAACAGTGAGCTTAATAAACAGATATATAAGGATTGCCAGACACTGGAAATATTGTGCAATGCTGTAGATGAGCCGGAACTGTGTGACTTTTTTGTGCCGGCGATTGTTCAGCGAGGCGATCTTCAGATAGCTATCGGTACGCAAGGGTGTTGCCCAGCTTATGCGGGCCATCTTCGCAAAAAGCTGGAAAAGGTAATTACCGAAGATCACGGCCGATTTTTAAATGAGCTTGGGACGCTTCGTGAGAAAATAATCCATTCGCTGCCGGAATCGATCAACCGCAAAGCTCTGCTGGGACATCTGGTCGATGAAGAGTCTTTCAAGTATTTTATCGAGAACGGCCCTGATGCCTGGCGTCAGAGATCGCAGAAAATGATAGACGAGTATCAGGGCTGATGGTTAGATATTCAGATTGGGCAGTGTGGAAACTAAGCGACTATCTTATCGATCGTTATCCGCAGATATTTTTGTCGATGTCCGATGCGTGTTTTGCTGTTCTTTCGTCTGCGGAAATGTGTCGGATAGAGCTTTGGGCCCTTAACGAGGGCATCTTCAGCGGTTTCCTTGAACGACGCGATAACCTTGGCGCCCTCTATATATGGTTTGCCGATCTTTGCCTGCTTTTCGTCGCCGATAAAGAGAACCTTGTCCAGTTCGATCGTTCTGGCGTCGTCGGCGACGTCGGTTAATTCTATATTCAAGCTGTCGCCCTGAGCGACTTTATATTGCTTTCCACCTTGTTCAATTATCGCGTACATCGTAAAAACTCCATAGCTATAGACTGAAAACCCAGAATTCTACAGCCCCAAGCTGTGTTTGTAAAGCAAAATATCAGATATTTTTTTTGTAAAGGCTGAATATCGGCGATTTTTGCAGAAAAAATCGTGTATCTTCAAAAAGCAGGGCTATTGAAGGGAGAAGATAATATGTAGGCCATCCTGAGATCGGTATAATGATATTGAATCAAATTT
>JBHPGW010000061.1:0-14790 GCA_042569785.1 Planctomycetota bacterium
CGTCAAGTGCGGTTGTCGGCTCGTCGGCGATCAATAGTGTCGGTTCGCAGCTTGCGGCCATCGCTATCATCACTCGCTGTCGCATTCCGCCAGACATCTGGTGCGGATATTCATTAACACGGCTCTCGGGGTCGGGGATGCCTACCTTACGCAGCATCTCAACGGCATCTGCCCATGCCTGAGCCTTGCTTTTTCTCTGGTGCAGCCTGATCGCTTCGACTATCTGGTTGCCGACGGTATAGACGGGGTTCAGGCTGGTCATCGGTTCCTGGAAGATCATCGCGATGCGGTTGCCTCTGACTTTGCGCATTTGTTTTTCTTTGAGTTCCAAAAGTGCTCTGCCCCTGAATTTTATTTCGCCGTCAACTACTTTGCCGGGCGGGTCGGGGATAAGCCGCATAATAGAAAGAGCGGTAACACTTTTACCACAGCCGCTCTCACCGACCAGCGCAAACGTTTTGCCTTTTTCTATCTCGAAGCTGACATCCTGAACAGCCTTTGCGACGCCGTCTTCTGTGAAGAAGTGTGTCGAAAGATTTTTAACCGACAATAATATAGAGTTGTTAGGCATTTTTCTATTGAGTCCTCAGCTTTGGATCGAGTGAGTCTCTTAAGGCGTCTCCAAAAATGTTGAGTGTCAGCGAGATGAAGAATATCGCCAGCGTTGCCGCTGCCATTTGCCACCATACGCCTCGCGCTAGTTCGAGTCTTGCGTCGTTTATCATCGCTCCCCAGCTTGGCTTTTCCGCTTCGCCGAGACCGAGAAAACTCAGTATTACTTCGGCGTGGATGAAGCCTACGAATCGCAGGGAAAAATCGATAATGACAATGTGGAAGACGTTGGGTATCAGGTGTTTGAAAATGATCCTCGCGCCGCTGCAGCCATAACTTTTCGCAGAGAGTATATATTCCCTGTCCTTGTGCTTGATGATCTCGCCGCGTATCATTCGACATATCCCGACCCAGCTTGTAAGCCCTATCGCCAGGTAAACGGTTGTAACGCCTTTTAGCTTAATGCCCCAGAGAGTTTTGTCACGCAGTACCACGGCGAAGGCTAATATTAACAGTATGTATGGTATCGAGCTTAAAGTCGAATAGACCCAGACTATTACTTCGTCGACAACGCCTCTGAAATAGCCGGCGATCGCTCCAAGAGGTACGCCAATGCCCAGGCTTATCAGCGATGCGCACAGGGCAACGGTTATCGAGGTCTTGGTGCCGTATAACATTTTCCTGAATACCGATTGGCCGAATATGTCGGTGCCTAATATGTTCTTTGCGCTTGGGCCCTGGTATTGGGTGCCGACTTCCTCGGACCATTTTATAGGCCCTACCTGCCAGTCGGCGAGTTCTGCAATATAGATAAAGCCCGCCAGCAAAAAGTACATCGCTATTATGACAAGCGAGACCATTGCGAGTTTGTGCCTGCGTAATCGGTGCATGCCGTCGATCCAGAGACTTCTGCCTTTGGGCGGTTGTGTTTTTTTCTGCAAATTATTCAAAAGATATCCTCGGGTCGACAAGTGCGTAACAAACGTCGGTAATAATATTGAAAATAACAAAAAGTATTGCGCTGATATAGGTCATAGCGTTTATTACGAAGTAGTCCCTTGCACCGATGGCCTCGATCATTAAATATCCTAATCCGGGAATCCCGAAAAATCGCTCAAGCAGCAGTGACCCGAGGAACAGGAAAGGTATGGCCAGGACGACCCTGGTGATGATCGGTATCATCGCGTTTTTCAGAACGTGCTTGAACAGGACCTTACGTGTACTTAGGCCCTTGGCAAAACCGGTGCGGACGTAATCGCTTCGCATTTCATCGAGCATTATGGTTCGATAGAACCGAACGTTGCCGCCGATGCCTGTTACTATACCGATCAATACCGGCAGAGCTACGTATTGCGGCATTGACAGATCGGGGGAAAAGAATACGGGAAAAAGCCCCCACTTGTAAGCGAAAAAGTACTGCCCGAAAAGAATAAAACTCAGATATGGGATGCTCATTCCGGCTATGCAGATAACTACCGCGGCGACGTCCCACTTCGAGCCTCTGACAAAAGCTATGACAAGCGAGAGACTGACCGAAATTATCATTACGCCCAGAAACATCGGCACCGTTAACGCCAGCGACGGCCACATTCCGCGTTTGATCTTGTCGATCACGGGCTCACGGTCGCGCGCCCTGCCGAAATCGAAGGTCAAAGCGCTTTTAAAATGGTCTATGAACTGACTGTCCCATGAAAGGAACAGGGGTTTATTGAGGCCGTACTCTTCGCGAATCTCGGCGATGGTCTCTGCGCTTGCGTTTTTGCCTGCCAGTTCGAGTGAGATGTCACCGCCGACAAGCGTAAAGAGCACGAACGTCAGCAGTAAGACACCGAAAACTATCGGCACGGTGTATAACAGTCGTCTTATTATATATGTTGTCATTTAAGTTTTTTCAAAAGCTCTTTATACTCTGCCCTCTTTTTTAAGTCAATACGGCGATATTTGGCCAGTCCATACTGAAAAACATGCGGTTTATAATTTTTATACCAGTCGTGATGCAAAGCGTAAGCAATACGATGATTCGTAAAGGCCGCTGGACAGTCTTCGAGCATCATAAGCTCCATCTTTCGGTAAAGCTTCACCCGCTCCGGGCTAAATGGCATGACTTCTATTTTCTCATACAATTTTTCATACTCGGATTCCTTGTAGTGAAAAAGATTCATTCCCGGAGGCCAGTTTTTGCTGTAAAATAATGAGAGATAACCCTGAGAATCGGGAACTCCCGCTCCTACGCCTGAAAGAAACATTTGCACATCTCCGGCTTTTGCTTTTTCCTGAAACGTTGGCCAGTCCATATATAAGACCTCGACCTCGAGGCCTACATCGTTGAAAAACTTTGTCACTAACTGACCAAACTGGCGATAGAACGAATCTGTGCCTTGCGTGGAGAGTTTGAATACGGGTAATTTACCGCCATGAATCTTTTCAGCTTCTTTTACCAGTTCTCGAGCTTCGTTCGGGTCGTAGCGAGCATAACCTTTGTCTTTAATATTCGGATCGTACGCAGGCATCATTGGTGGTATCAGACCATGAGCGATCTCATGCCTGCCGCCAAAAAACAGTTGTATAAATCTTTCCCTGTTAAAACATCGATTTATTGCCTGCCGCAGTGGTTTGTTTTTGCCAAGAATAGGATCGGTCATGTTAAAGCCCAACCAGAATGTCGTAGGATCGGAAAAGACTTTTAATTGTATGTTACGATCTTTCATTGCCGGTGTCAGCTCTCCCGTTGCGGTGAGCGTTTCATCCCAGTTGTCTTTTGAGATAGCCTTTGCGTCAATTTTGCCCTGCAAAAATAAAAACCACGCAGGCTGTGCTTCTTCGATAATGGTCCATACAACTTTGTCGGCAAATGGCATCATCTTACCGGCATCGTCGAGATAGCCTGCTTCGGCATCGCCTGGTGCACCTTCGGAAGGGTAAGGTTCTCCTCTGAATTTTGGGTTGCGAACAAGTTCAATATAGCTGCCTCTGGCCCATTTTTTAAGTTTAAACGGCCCTGTTCCAACCGGATAGCTCAAAATGTCCTTACCGTAATAATCAACAGCTTCTTTTGCAACCGCTGAGGTTAAAACGTCCGTCAAAGCAGTGCCGAGAAACTGCGGCCATGGTTTTTTGAGTTTTATTATGAGTGTATAATCATCCGGTGTCTGCAAACCTTCGATCTGGCGAGAATAATCCACGTCAGCTTTGGTTTTGCATGTTTTGGTGTATTCGCGGAATTCGTCGAGGCCGACAATTTTTTCGTCAAGAAAAGGCCAGTTTTCGCTTAGGTTTTTTATATTGGCTACTCTCTTAAAACTAAAAACAAAGTCCTGCGTCTTTAACTCTCTGCCTTTGCTGTCGGGGAAACATTCATCGTCCTGAAAGAGGACACCCTTTTTGATCTTTATCGTGTAAGTCAACGTATCATCGCTTACCTGCGGCATAGATTCTGCCAGTAGAGGCACGTACACATACGGGCGTTTTAGATAATGGGATTGATAAAGCGATTCAAAAATCTGTGTCGCAACCATGTTAGTATATGTATCTCGCATGGCTATCGGGTCGAGAGTTTTTATCTTACTATTAAGGTAAAGATTGAGCACCATTTCGTTTGGGTCTTTTTTTGGTGCTGAGCTGTCGCAGCCGGCGATTATTGAGATCGATATGAGCAAAAGAAATGTTTTTGCTATTGAGCGGTTGTTCATAATGACAAACCTCCAGTGTTTGCTAAAAAGGCGTTAATCCGTTAACTGTACAAACCTTATTTGCAGATGAGGTTACAATATGGGAGGGTTAGTTGTCAATAGCCAATAATCAATTATCAATTGTCAATCTCTGTTGTCGGGTCGGAAAGTTTTAGCGGGGCGATTCTTTCGCCGGTATTTGCGCTGTTGCCGTAATTGAAATCGAGCTTGATCGGTACCAGCCCCTGCGTGGTCTCATCACCGAGTAATCTGTCGTGCTCAGCTAAGAGAGCGAAGAGGTCATCACGCTCGAGTGCTCTTCTGATAGTTCTCTGCGGCCTTTCAAAAATCTTTAAGACACACTTGTCCTCTGCTTCGACCATTACAGCAGTTAAGTCTCGTTTCTGGGCTTCTGTCAGGACGTCTGCGCCCTTGACATACCTTTGCACAGCGTATGAGAATAACTGCGCAAAGCTGCGTCCAAGCTGCGGGTCCGGTCTCGTGGCCGAAGCGAGCTTGCCGCAGAGCAGTCTTAATATGATACAATCGATCATCTCATTTTGTACCGTCCAGTCGGCGTATTGGTCAATGCGCATCTGAGTGATATCTTTTAGCATGTCCTGGGCATCTTTAGTTTCTACGCCGGCGGCAAAGCGGGTGATCAAAATCAACATACCAGGACTTGCGCCTTTAGTGAACTTTTTAAGCTCTGCGGTGATCCGAACCGCTGCTTTTTCGCTGGCAGTGCCGTTTGAATTGATCGCGTTTTGTATTCCTGAATTAGTCAGGGCGTGAACAGCCACATATCGGATAGCCGCTCTGCTGTCGCTGAGTTTTTCGATAGCCATATTCGCTAACTGGAGATTTTCCAGTTTATCGAGCAGTATCAGCAGATTCAAAGTCACCCTGAAATCCCTTACCTTGTCCTCGAATTCCGCGGCCTGTACGAATGCCTGAGGGAGATATTTACGCAGTGACTTGGTAAACTGTTTGACATACTGGCCCTGGTCGGAATTGGCTCGCTGTAAAATTATCGCGCGAGTCCTGGCTATTGAGGTAAAATCCTCGGTTTCGACTATTTCCTGCACCGCCAGTGCGACAAAATCATCGATGACCTGGAAGTCTGAGGCAGCCAGAACCGCTTTTTTTTGCACCCTTTCGATGGCTCTGGTGTTTATGGCAGATAAAGCATTACCGGGAACAAAAGCCGAAAATACGGCCAGAATAGCCAAAATTAGCCTTTTATTGTACATTTACCTAAATCCTTAAAAACAGCCGGGGCCCTAACACACTCCACCGCTAATATTATCTAAATTAACATTAAGTCCGCTTTTTGTCAACCTGATTTTCGAGTCCGCAAGCTCGAAGTTCTATTTCCTGCAGACTATTACTGTTTTCTCGTCCAATAAGAGCCCCTGCTTTACTATTTTCGCATTCCACTTTTGCTCAGGTAGCCTTGAGAATCGCAAATTACCATGCGATGAACTTTTCTCTTGTAAAAGTGTGATAAATAATTATTATATCGCTATGGAGTAGATTTTAGTAAAAAGGATTTTACCTGCTTTTGGAAAAAAAGAGTTGATGTGTAAATACCTGGGTTTGTTTACAGTATCGTTATCTATATTATTATTCGCTTTTGGCTGTGACAAGCAAGAGCCGGAAGCTGTAGAATCGCCCCGCTCTGACAGCAGAGAAGTCAACACAGTTGAACAAACCACAGAAGTACCCCGGAAAGACATTAAAAAGGGTGATTATTTCCACGACAAATGCAGCTATATTTTCAGCACTTTTGTAAATGAAGACGGCTTAGTCGACTATAAGGGGCTAAAACGGAAAAAAGTACGTCTAAGGGCTCTGCTGAGCGATTTTGACGAACTGGATCACAAGGAGTATGACAGATGGTCCAGGCATGACCAAATAGCCTTCTGGATCAACGCGTACAATGTTCAGATGCTTGACATCATCACGAGTAATTATCCGATCAAGGCCTCGAGGTTGCTTCTTCCTTTTCCTGGTTACGGCCCCGACAGCATAAAGCACATCAAGGGTATATGGGACGAAAAGAAGTTCATTGTAATGGATGAGGAATTTACCCTTGCCGATATCTATCGGCGGTTTTTCCGCGAAGAATTTGGGGAACCGAAAGTGATTTTCGCCCTTTCGCTTGCCAGTATATCGAGCCCGCCATTGCGTAACGAGCCTTATTATGGGCATAAATTAAATGAGCAGCTGGACGAGCAGGTTAAAAGGGTTTTGTCTGATCGTAATAAGTTCAAAATCGACAAAAAAGGTAAAAAGGTTTATCTGCCCGGCATACTTACCCCTTCGTGGTATGGAAAAGATTTTGTCAGTAAGTATGGGACAGTAAAAAAATATAAGGACAAAACCCCAACCGAAAGAGCCGTCCTGAATTTTGTTGCCAATTATCTTAATAGCAAGAGAAAAAATTTCCTTGAAACAAAACAGTATTCTGTTAAATACATAAAGCATAATTGGAATATCAATGATAACTCGAAAAGATGATATGAAAGGATAAGACAGAGATGGCCAAAAGACCAATACACAGCAATCGACATATTGACATGAACAAATATTTATTCACCAGTGAATCCGTAACGATGGGCCATCCTGATAAGGTTTCCGACAACATATCAGACGCTATTCTCGATGCGATGCTCGCCCAGGACCCGAAAAGCAGGGTAGCCTGCGAGACGATGGTAACTACGGGTTTGGTAGTTGTAGCCGGCGAGATCACGACAAAGGCGATTGTGGATGTTCCGGCGGTCGTACGCGAAACTATCAAAAAGATCGGCTACACTGACCCTGCGATGGGCTTTGATTACGAAAACTGCGCCGTAATGGTAACGCTGGACAAGCAGAGCCCTGATATTTCACAGGGCGTAACCAAAGGCGCGGGCCTGCACAAAGAGCAGGGTGCCGGCGACCAGGGGCTGATGTTCGGATACGCCTGCAGGGAAACAGCAGCTCTTATGCCGATGCCGATACAGCTTGCGCACATGCTGACTATTCAGCTTGAGAAAGTTCGCAAGAACAAAAAGCTGCCATGGCTGAGACCAGATGGTAAGAGCCAGGTGACCGTCGAATACGAAGACGGCAAGCCTAAACGAATTCACACCGTTGTAATATCCACCCAGCACGGCCCATCGGTGCGATATAACACTTTGAAAAAACAGATAATTGAAAAAGTCATCAAGCCGGTACTGCCGAAGAGACTCGTCGATAAGAATATTATTTACCACGTCAACCCGACAGGCAGATTTGTAGTTGGCGGCCCGCATGGCGATTGCGGATTAACAGGCAGAAAGATCATCGTCGATACTTACGGCGGAAGAGGCAGTCACGGCGGCGGCGCTTTTAGCGGTAAGGACCCGTCAAAGGTCGATAGAACGGCAAGTTACATGGCAAGATACATCGCCAAGAACATTGTAGCGGCAAACTTAGCGGACAGATGCGAAGTGCAGCTTTCTTACGCTATCGGAGTCGCTGAGCCGATCTCTGTGCTTGTTGATACCGAAAGCACCGCCAAGGTCAGTGAGCAGAAGTTAAGCGAGATCGTCGAAAAAATATTCCCGCTGACGCCAAGCAAGATGATCGAGCATTTGAAACTGGCAAGGCCGATCTTCGAAGAAACCGCGCACGGCGGACATTTCGGAAGAAAGGGAGCCAACTTCACCTGGGAAAAAACCGACATGGTAAACAAACTAAGAAAAGCCGCAGGATTGAAACGAAAATAAAAGCTCAATACAAGTGCTCAGGGCTTTGCCAGTTAGTGAGATTTTGATTTGACACAGATTAACATGGGATTTAAACTGCTTTTATGGGAATCAACGAAATAATTGGCGAACAAAGAGAGCATATCCTTGCGGTTGCAGCTAAATATGGTGCTTCGCATGTTCGGGTGTTCGGTTCTATTGCCCGCGGAACAGCCGACGAAAATAGCGATATCGATTTTCTCGTCGATTTGGCTCCGGGTCGAAGCCTTTTTGATCTTGGCGGCTTGCTAACCGAATTACAACAACTGCTCAATAGACCGGTAGATGTCGTTACACCTGCCGGATTGAAAAATAGAATTCGTGAGCAGGTTCTTAAAGAGGCAGTTTCATTATGAGAGATGACACTGAAAAACTGCTTGATATTGCAGAAGCCATTGACCGCATAAAGAAATATTCCAGTCGCGGCAGAAAAGTGTTTGATAAAGATGAACTTGTTCAGAATTGGATCGTGCACCACCTTCAAGTTCTCGGTGAAGCAGCGGCAAAAACATCAGACGATTTTCGTGCCAATCACCCCCATATACCCTGGCCTAAGATTATTGGCATGCGGAATATACTCGTTCACAATTATTTCGGCATCGACCTTGATGTCGTTTGGTCCGTAACGGTCAAAGACCTGCCGGCACTCGAAGAAGACATTAAAAAACTATTGAAGTAGATAGCTTGCCGCAATTTTAAGGCCGATTTCCAAAAGGAGTCGGCCTTTACTTTTGCGCAAAACAAATTTGTTTGTGATTAAATCAAATTAAACAGGTCATTTGTAAATTTGAACCGGCTAAAAATAAATATGTAAAAAAAATTTGTTCGTAGATTCAGTAGTTACAAGGGTTAATAAAAAAGTTGTTAAAATTTTAAAAAAATCTGAGTTTTTCACTTCCCACGCTAAGAGAAATCACGTATATTCCCAATAGAGGTTTTCAACTATATGTTGTTATCCCTTTCCAGTTTTTACAATATATTGTGGTATTTTTTTGCATGGAGGCGAGCATAATGTCGCGAGAGTTCAACCCTGAAAACCCGTTTGTAGATGATGAACCAAGGCCTCCAAAGGCTTCAAATACGCCTGAGACGACCGGTTTGGCGGTAGAGAGGTTCTTTTCAACCGCAGGGGTACATCCGTTCGATCAACTCAAATGGGAGAAGCGATCAGCTAAGATCACAAGCGATGACGGGCAGGCGATCTTCGAACAAAATGATATCGAAGTGCCTACCTCATGGAGCCAATTGGCTACGAAGGTTGTCGCGAGCAAATACTTTTACGGCGATGTAGAAACCGGTCAGCGGGAAAACTCGGTAAAGCAGCTCGTCCACCGTGTCTGTCGAGCGATCGCCGACAGGGGCAAAAAGGATGGCTACTTCGCAAGCGACACCGATGCGGAGAACTTCTATAACGAACTGCTCTGGCTTTGCGTTAATCAATACGGTGCGTTCAATTCGCCGGTATGGTTCAACGCTGGTTTGTACGACGTCTACGGCGTCAAGGGCAGTAAGCACAATTTTCACTGGGACAAAAAACAGAAAAAAGCGGTCCGCTGCGAAAACAGTTACCAGTACCCCCAGGCATCGGCGTGTTTTATCCTGTCGGTCAAGGACTCGATGGAAGATATTATGAGGCTCGCTTCCAGTGAAGCGATGCTCTTTAAGCACGGCTCGGGTACAGGGACCGATCTTTCCACACTTCGCAGCAGTAAAGAAAAACTCTCAGGCGGCGGCAAACCTTCGGGGCCACTGAGTTTTATGAGGGTTTATGACCAGGTGGCAGCGGTGATAAAGTCGGGCGGTAAGACCCGCCGTGCAGCAAAAATGCAGTCGATGATGATCGGCCATCCTGATATTAAAGAGTTCATCACATGCAAGACCGAAGAAGAGAAAAAGGCAAGGGCGCTGATCGAGGCTGGCTACGGGGGCGAATATAATCAGGACGCTTACAACTCTGTTATGTTCCAGAACTCGAATCTATCGATTAGGGTAACTGACGAGTTTATGCAGGCAGTAGAAAAGGACGGCAAGTGGGCTACTCGTGCCGTAACGACTGGCGAAAAAATCGAAGAACATTCGGCACACGAGTTGATGGACCTGATCGCCGAAGGCACAAGAGTTTGCGGAGACCCCGGCATGCAATACCACAGTACCATCAATCGCTGGCACACATGCCCAAATTCAGGCCCTATCAACGCATCTAACCCATGCAGCGAGTATATGTTCATCAACGATTCTGCCTGCAACCTGGCTTCACTGAATCTCATGAAGTTCCGCAACGATGACGGCACTTTTGACGTTGATTCGTTCAAAAGGGCTATTCGATTATTTTTCATCGCACAGGAAATATTCGTCGATGACGGAAGCTATCCGGAAGTTACCATCGCAGAGAACAGCCACAAGTTCCGGCCTCTCGGGCTTGGTTACGCGAATCTTGGCTCTCTGGTCATGAGCCTTGCCCTGCCATACGATTCGGATCAGGCAAGAGCGATGGCCGCTGCGATAAGTGCGATACTAACCGGAACCGCCTATACCGTAAGCGCCGAGCTTGCCGCGATCAAGCAGCCTTTCGACGGTTTCCGGATCAACAGGGACCCGATGCTCAATGTGCTCAATATGCACCGTGAGCAGGCTCACAATATTCCAGAATCCCATTGCCCCGACTACCTGCGCAATGCCGCCAAAGACGCCTGGGATCAGGCTTTCGATATGGGCGGCAAGACAGGCCTGCGTAACGCGCAAGCTACCGTTCTGGCTCCGACAGGCACGATCGGCTTTATGATGGACTGCGATACCACAGGTATCGAGCCGGACATCGCACTGGTCAAATACAAACTGCTCGCAGGAGGAGGAATGCTCAAGCTGATCAACAAGACTGTACCGATGGCACTGGAAAGACTCGGTTACAGCCTCGATGAGATAAAGGAAATTTGCGACTATATCGATAAGAACGAAACCATCGAAGGAGCAAAACAACTCAGCAACGATCATCTGGCCGTATTCGATTGCGCCTTCAAGCCACGTGACGGAAAAAGGTTCATACATTACCAGGCGCATCTGAAAATGATGGCTGCGGTTCAGCCTTTTATCTCTGGAGCTATCAGCAAAACAATTAATATGCCAAAAGAAAGCACCACTGAAGAGATCGCAAAAGCATACATCGAAGGTTGGAAGCTCGGCTTAAAAGCTGTCGCCATCTATCGAGACGGTTCAAAGATGCTACAGCCGGTCTCTACGAAGAAGCACAAAAACATGGATGCTAAGTCTAATGAGCCGAAGATGCCCGCCAGGCCTTTCAGACGAAGGCTCGCTGATACACGACACTCTCTTACGCACAAGTTTTCCGTTGCGGGACATGAAGGTTATCTGACGGTGGGGCTATACGAGGATGGTCAGCCTGGTGAATTATTTATCACTATGGCCAAGGAGGGCAGCACCGTTGGCGGCCTTATGGATGTAATTGGAACGTGCACTTCAATGGCTCTGCAGTACGGCGTGCCATTGATCACACTGGTCGATAAGTTCAGACACGCACGATTCGAGCCGTCAGGGATGACTTCAAACAGGGACATTCCTTTTGCAAAGAGCCTTATCGACTACATCTTCTGCTGGCTCGGATGTCAGTTCATACCAGGCTACGCCGAAAGAAACACCCCCAACAGAACCGCAACCACACCGCCCAACAAGACAGTCACTACCGCTAAGGAACTGGTCAAAAAGACAAAGGACCTGGCACAGAAAATCGCTGAAGTCAAATCAGAAACCAAGGACAAACCTAAACTTCCTATCAAGCACATTACAGTAAGCTCAAAGAAAAAACTCAATATCGCCGCTAACCGAATAAAAGACATGGTAGGTTCTGCGATCGCCGAAACTACCGGCAATATGAAAAAAGAAACAACGGTTATGCAGGAATTTAACGCACAGTTCCAGCACTTCCAGGACGACGCGCCCGCCTGCGATATTTGCGGGGCGATCACCGTGAGAAACGGAACCTGCTACAAATGCTTCAACTGCGGAAATTCCATGGGCTGCTCGTAACATTGTCGATTGACGATTTTAGATTGTGGATTTATGGTTGGGGTTATTTCTAAACCTGATACCGCCCGGAAGCTGCGCATTCTAAGCGCCGATGCCCAGTATGATTTGGCCTGCGCGTGCGCAACTTCCAAAGACGGGCACCGACAAAGAAGCGATGACGGCAAATGGATATACCCGATAACGCTTCCTAACGGCGGAAAAAGTGTCCTCTTCAAAACACTCGTCTCGAATGTCTGCAACAACGACTGCAAATACTGTCCACTACGAGAGCAGAGAGATATTCGCAGGTGCAGTTTGTCGCCGGAAGAAACCGCTAAGGTATTTCTGGATTATTACCAACAAAGAAAAGTTTTCGGATTGTTTTTAAGCTCGGCTGTCATAGGCTCACCCGATGCGACCATGGACAGGCTAAATACCACCGCTGCGATCCTTCGCAAAAAACACAGCTTTCGCGGCTATATCCATCTAAAGGTTATCCCCGGCGCAAGCAATTCCGCTATCGAACAGGCGGTTTCGCTTTCTTCAGCAGTCTCACTCAATATCGAAACCCCCGGCAAAGAGAAGCTGGCCAAACTGTCAGATAAGAAAGATTACATCAAAGATATCATTGAGCCGATGAAACTTATCAGCCGACTGACCAGACGCGGCAACAAATACGAAAAAGTAAAGCAGACCACCCAGTTCATCGTCGGTGCCGCCGAGGAAACCGATACCGAGATAGTAAAATATATGTGGGAGCTTTACGATAGACTGAAACTGCAACGAGTATATTTCAGCGCATATCAGGCCGGCTTAGGCGATAAGAATTTACCCGCAGAACAGAAAAAAACCGAAAAAGCCGGCGATGTACTTACAAGAGAGCATCGCCTGTACCAGGTAGACTTTTTAATGCGAAAGTACGGCTTCACCGAATCGGACATCATTTACACCGACACCGGCAATTTATCCCTGACAACCGACCCCAAACAAATCTGGGCAGACTCCCATCAGGAATTTTTCCCCATAAACATAAACACCGCAGACAAAAACGACCTATTAAAAGTCCCAGGTCTGGGCCCCATCACAGTAAACAGAATCATAAAACGCAGAAAATCCGCAAAGCTAAGACACATCCAGGACATCGCCAAACCCGGCGTACTACTAAAAAAAGCCGCCGGATACATCACCTATTGACCAAACAAAATAAAATAAAATGAACCAATCGCCTATCTGATCAGACTAAGGAAGTAGATGAAGGATAATCTGTCAAATATTGAGAACCAGCTTCTGGTTATGGCTGCTCAGGATGGCGATGCCCAGGCGATGGAAAAACTGGTGTCTCGATGGCAGAAAAAACTCTGGCAATATGTCTTAAGATTGACTTCTGACAGCCATGCCGCATGGGATATAACCCAGCAATGCTGGCTGGAGATAATAAAAGGATTAAGAAAATTAAATGACCCGGCATGTTTTAAAGCCTGGGCATACAGAATAGCCACAAATAAATCGATCGACTGGCTGAAAAACAAAAGTAAAGATCAGCATATAGACATCGATTCAATTAAGGTGGACTGTAGCAGTAAAAATGATGATTTACGAGTAAAAGAGTTAGTTCAAGGATTAAAAAATGACAGCAGGGTAGTCTTGAATCTATATTATTTTGAGCAGTTAAGTATTTCTGAGATCGGCATTGCCCTAAATATCCCACGGGGCACTGTAAAATCTCGCTTGTTTAAGGCCAGAGGTGAATTGAAACAGTTATGGGAAAAATATTTTAATAATTGATTTTCGAGGTGAAAAAATGGATAAAGAACAGGTAAAAAAAATAATCGATAGCCAACCAGAATACGATGAATCAAAAGAAGACACACTGCTGTCAATGACAGGACAACTCTACAGTAAACAAATGCTTCCCAGCATGTTGGTCCACGGCATATATTCTATACCCTTTATTGCTGGGGCCATATATTGTGGTATCAAATTCTTCAGAACCGAACAGAGTCAATTCCAGTTAATGCATGCCGCTATCTTTATCTGCTGTATACAGTTTGCTATTTTCAGCAAAGTTAAGTACTGGCAGATGCTCCACAAAAACAATATCAGCCGAGAAATAAAGAGGCTGGAGCTTCGCATCGCTGAATTGAACGAGACTGTGAAAAACAAGTAACTAAACTTCGTTTACTTTATTGAAAGGGATTGCAAATGCGTGGATTGAAAGTTTGTTTATGGGTAGCAGGCTTAGCTTGCCTGCTGAGTGTCTTTGGGGTTGTCTTTCCTATGTCCTGCTGGGAAAAGATCGCCGGATACTTCGGGGCTGAACCACTGCCGGATTCGCCGTTGTTTGAGTATATGGTTCGGCTGATGTCGGCAACGTATGTCGGGGTAGGTGTGTTCTTTGTAATACTTGCCCGCGATCCTGCCAGGTACGGCGTAATGGTGCCTTTTGCCGGATACGCAGCGGTATTGTTAGGCCTAACCTGCGCGGCAACAGGGCTGGTAATAGGTATGCCGGTTCTGTGGTTCCTGGGCGATTCGGTTGGCTCACTTGTGTTAGGCATGTTGATCCTGACATTCTGGCAAAAAGCCAGGAAATGAAGAAAATTAAAAATTAAAACGTAAAGTTCAAAATTAAGGAAGTCGTCAGCCAAAGGCTGACTCCGCAATTTTTACTTTTGCATTTTAACTTTTGAATTCACAGCCATCCCATAGGAAATCAAATATGAGAGTTCTTCTAAAATAGCGGCTTCTGAGTTACACTATAATCGCAAAAAAATAGG
>JBHPGW010000062.1:0-14654 GCA_042569785.1 Planctomycetota bacterium
TTATGCCCGGCGCCGGCTTTGAGTTCCGCTCGATGCGGTCGACCTGGCGCAAAGCCGGTAAGCACGTTACGATATGTCGGGAAGAGGGAGGCCACTTTGGTTTTCCAGATGTCGCCCAGGCAGGGCCGGATTCGAATCATCTTGTGTGTGTATGGCGCAACTCCTCTCATACGGGCGGCAGCTGGAATGACTCGATAAGTCACAGCTACGATCAGGGACAGACCTGGTCGCCGCGTGCTGCGGCACCGGCACCGTTTAACAGTTACGGACATGTGCCGCGTATTCGCAGGCTAAGTGACGGTTCGTTGGTTATGCTCGATGACTGGGGCAACCCCTACTGCAGTGATTGTGGTAACATTTTCCTTGACAGTACCGATGGCGGCCATACCTGGATAAACGAGCGAACGCTTTACGTCAACGCCGCGGGCGGTACAGCTTCGAGTTGTCCGAGCAGGGTCACCGAATTGTCTGACGGTTCATGGCTTATCGCTAATTCAAGGATAGGCGACAGTCCGGCTCCTATCTGGGTGGAAATATTCCGCTCGACCGACCGTGGTCAATCGTGGGTAGTGTGGTCGGATCTTACAGTAGAAATATACGGCACCGATGAAGCCAGTATTGTCGAATTGCCCGACGGCAGGTTGTTGATATTCACCCGCGGCAACCGATCTGACAATATGCCTTCTGTAAGAGCCTTTTCAGATGATATGGGCCTTACGTGGGATTGGTTCGAGTCGCCGTTCCAGGTTACAGGCAGAACGGTCGCGGGGCTGTTAAATGACGGCAGGGCTATGGTGACATATCGTTCTAATATCGGCAGGGCAGCTCTGTGGGGCTGGGTCGGAGACCCGAATGACATGACCGGATTCCAAATTTCCGCCGGCCACTTCAATGACCATGAAAGTGTCGGCTTGAAAGACGGCGAGTTGCACATCGATAACGACGGCTGTCGGGGTCAATTTACAATGTATAACATGCGACCGCCCGATACCGGCGGCTGCGTTATTGACGTTACTGCCGAAGTTAAGGTTTTGCGTAACGACGGTTACGCCGCGACGTTGTCTGTTCCTCGGGCAGGGAAACTTCGGATATTCCCCGACCATATTGAAATGGCCCATGATCCTGCTGTCCGTGTCGATGTTACGCCGGGTGTTTTCCATACCTACCGTGTTGTGGCCCAGATCGGGCAAACCCAGATTTATGTCGACGGGGCATTGGAAGTTAACGGTAATTTTGGTGATTCTACCTGGGGTAAATATTCGATGGGCTTCGGCAATGAGCAGCGCGGCTCCGGGACTACCGAGGGCGATGTCCTTCGTTCCGGGCCGGACGTATTTTTGCGTCACATTTCACCTGATACTACCGGCTACAGTATCTGGAAGCGAGTCGAACAAACTCTCGACGATCCGGTTACCGGTCTCTGGCAATACTCATGGGTAGCTTCGACAGATGGTTTCCCGGATGAGTATCAGATGGATCACATTATAGAGATCGATGCCACCGTAAGCGGTTGCGAACAGGGGTATTCCGGATGGGTACAGTTAGATGACGGTCGAATCTTTGTCGTCCATTACACCGACGACACCGCCGCCGCGAGTTTATCACCTTACGCCAATTTGGGTATTCCCTGGATTCGCGGCACGTTTTTGGAACTGTCAGATTTGCCGCCAGCGCCACCTGCGGGGCCGTGACTTAATCGCTAACCGATGATGATCTCATCCAGTGGGCGTTTGGGGACGTGGTGTGTTTGTTTGTTGTCGCGGTAGTATTTTATGTCGCCGGTTATTTCGGTAGATTCTATTGTGACTTGTTCTTTTGGTTTGCCTAAAGCTAAGGCCAGAAGTATTTCGTAACACGGGGGAATTTTCAAGCTTTTAGCCAGTTCTTTTCGATGGATCGAGCCTACCATGCAGCCACCTAAGCCTTTTTCTACGGCGCCGAGCAGGATCGATTGAGCTGTGATTCCGTGATCGCAGCCGAAAGTTTTGGTTATATCTGTATCGCCGAGAATGATGATATAGGCGGAAGGTCTTTCGCTTTCAGCGGGGCCGGCCCAGTCTTTCAGATAGCCTGCCCATACCAGTCGCTCGAAGATCAGGGCGTTTTTCCCTGCATCACAGGAAAGAATGTATTTTAGAGGCTGTAAATTAGCGCCGGATGGACAGAGTCTGGCCATGTCTATTAGTTCAGCAAGTGTTTGGTGTTCTATTTTGTAGTCCTGATGAAAACGGCGGTAACTTCTGTTTTTTGTTAGCAGTTTCTTTAGCATTTTTAGATTTTATGCTCGGATCATGTCGGCGATCTTCATTAGTCTGCTTATGTTGTCGCGTTCGACTTCGCCGAGCCTTGAGAAGATGTACTTGATGGTCTCCTGGAGTTCCGGGATCACAACGTGTTCCAGGACGTTGACCCTTCTGCGTGTCATCTGCAGTTCGATGGCCAGTAGTCGTGCCTGTTTTTCCTTTTCCGCTAATTCGATCAAACTATCGAAGGCCCTCTCCAAAGCCAGCAGCGCAACATCCATTTCACCGGAAGTTGTCGCGAAGCCGTAGCAGATAATCTCGCCGGACATCTCTTTTACCATCTTAGGAACCTTGACACTCATAATGCTGGCGAATTGTACCACTAAACTGAACTTTTTGGTAGGTACTTCCAGAGCAGCCTTTGTGTCTTCCGGCTCCATTGTCGCTTGTGCGAGCATGAAACGTCTGCACGTTTCGAGAAGTTCAGCTTCGACCTTTTTACGTAATGGTTGAATGTCTCTTGCTATTTGGATCAACTGCCGTGAAATTTCGTCACGTTTTTCACTGAGCAGGTGATGACCCCGACTGGCAAGGCCTATGCGTTTGCGCAGTTGAAGCAGTTCCATTCTTGTCGCGTTTACATTTGTCAGCATAGTTTGTTATTTTCTAAATTTAGGCATATACTTTTCGATCAGTTCGACATCGATTCGTTTGAGTTCTACGTTATCGAACATACTCAGCAGTTCCCAGCCCAGGTCGAGGGTCTGTTCTATGGTTCGGTTTTCGTAATAACCCTGCGAAATATATCTGGCTTCGAACTCGTTGGCGAATGTCATATACTTTTTGTCTTCATCGGAAAGGGCGGCTTCACCCATAATCGTTGCCAGTTCCTGCGCGTCTTTGCCGCGAGCATAAGCAGCGTAGAGCTGGTTGTAAAGGTCAGCGTGGTCCTCACGGGTTTTGCCTTCGCCGATACCCTTATCTTTAAGTCTCGAAAGAGACGGCAGGACGTCTACCGGCGGAGCAATTGCTTTTCTGTGCAGCGAGCGTGAAAGGATGATCTGGCCTTCGGTGATGTAGCCGGTAAGGTCGGGGACAGGATGGGTCTTGTCGTCTTCGGGCATTGTCAGGACCGGTACCATTGTGATCGAACCGGTTTTGCCTTTGATCCGGCCGGAACGTTCGTAAACTGTTGCAAGGTCAGTGTAGAGGTAACCAGGATAGCCTCGACGGCCTGGAACTTCTTTTCTGGCGGCACTGATCTCACGAAGAGCGTCGCAATAGTTGGTCATGTCATTTAGGATAACCAATACATGCATGTCCTGCTCGAAGGCGAGGTATTCAGCTGCGGTGAGCGCGAATCTCGGGGTTGCGATTCGTTCGATAGCTGGGTCGTTAGCGAGATTGATGAACATTACCGCACGCTCGATAGCGCCGGTTTCTTTGAGGTCGTTGATGAAGAACTGAGCGGCTTCAAAGGTGATACCCATCGCGGCAAAGACTACGGCAAATTGCTCACCTTTACCGCGGACGGTTGCCTGTCGTGCTAATTGTGCGGCGATTTCATCATGGGGCAGGCCGGCACCGGAGAAGATCGGCAGCTTCTGGCCTCTAACGAGAGGGTTCAATCCGTCAATAGTAGAGATACCGGTCTGGATGAACTCGTTGGGATAGTCCCTGCCGTAGGGATTGATGGGGCTGCCGTTGATGTCCATACTCATTTCGGCGATGATCGCGGGGCCCCCGTCTTTCGGTTCACCAAGGCCGTTAAAGACCCTTCCCAGAATATCCGGCGATAAACCCAGCTCCAGAGGCTTACCGAGGAACCTGACGGTACTATCCTTGACGTCGATACCTTCGGTCCCTTCGAAGACCTGGATGAGAACCTTATCTTTTTCGACCTGAAGGACCTGGCCGTGTCTCAAAGAGCCGTCGCCAAGTTCCACATCTACAATGTGTCCGAACTTGGCCTCGTCGACCTTTTCAACCAGCATCAGCGGGCCATAAATACTACTGACTGTTTGGTATTCTTTAAGCATTTTGTACTCCTGTTTCGTATCTCGTGAAGCTTATCGCGCTTCACGTTTTTTATACTGACAATGACGACTGCAACTTTTTCATTTGCTCATCGATCGTATCTCTTATTTTCACCACATCAGCTAACTGTTCCTGTGGTATATATTTTGCCCTTGCGATATCTTCTCTAACATCAAGTTTGAAGATGTCGGCTGTCTCGACACCTGCTTCGATAGCGGCTGATGCCTGGTCGTGGAAGTGCAGGATGTTTTTGAGCATTTCACATTGTTTGTCCAGTTCGGTAAAGGTATCGACCTTATGGAAAGCGTTCTGATGGAGGTAGTCTTCCCTGAGCGATTTTGAGGTTTCAAGTGACAGTCTATCGGCAGGTGAAAGAGCTTCGGCTCCGACCAGTCGGACGATCTCAAGCAGGCTCGATTCTTTTTCCAGCATTCCCATTGCTATTGTCAGCAGTTTGTCCATTTCGATACCCATCTCTTTATCTTCGAAGCATTCTCGTAGATACTGCTTATAGAATGAGTAACTTGTCAGCCAGTCGATAGCGGGGAAATGTCTCTGCTGGGCGAGTCTTGCCTGCAGTGACCAGAAGACCTTAACTACGTGCAGTGTAGCCTGTACAACCGAATCGGAAAGGTCACCACCAGGAGGGCTTACGGCACCGATGATCGAAAGTGTTCCTTCACGAGCAGGGCTGCCGGCACATTCGACTCGGCCTGATCTTTCATAGAATGATGCGATTCTTGCACCGAGATACGCGGGGTACCCTTCTTCCGCGGGCATTTCTTCGAGTCGGGTCGAGATCTCACGCATAGCTTCTGCCCATCGGCTTGTACTGTCAGCCATCAACGCTACCGAGTAACCCATGTCACGGTAATACTCCGCTATAGTAATTCCGGTATAAACCGATGCTTCTCTCGCTGCTACCGGCATGTTGGATGTATTTGCGATCAGGATCGAGCGTTTCATCAAAGGCTCGCCGCTTCGCGGGTCCTTCAATTCCGGGAACTCTGTCAATACGTCGGTCATTTCGTTTCCGCGTTCGCCGCAGCCTACGTAGACAACGATGTCGGCATCAACCCACTTAGCCAACTGATGCTGAACAACAGTTTTACCTGTCCCAAATGGGCCGGGGACACAAGCTGTTCCGCCCTTGGCGATGGGGAAAAACGTGTCGATGACCCGCTGGCCTGTAACGAGAATTTTGTTCGGAGCAAGTCGGCTTGCGGCTTCTCTGGCGTTACGTACGGGGCATTGCTGCATTAACTGTAGATTTGTTTCGCTGCCATCTTCAGCGGCTACAACGCCGATTGGTTCGACGATCGTGTAGTCACCTTCGGATATCGATTTGAGTGTCCCCTCGACGCCGTCTGGTACCATTATCTTATGGACGACCAGGCTTGATTCGTCTACCGTACCGACTATGTCACCGGGGACAACTTTTGCGCCGGCTTCGACGGTTGGAGCGAAGTGCCATTTCTTTTCCCTGTTAAGGCCGGGAACATTGACACCACGGCTCATATAGGGACCTTCAATTTCATAGAGCGAGTTCAAGGGCCTTTGGATACCGTCGTAAATACTTTCGATCAGGCCAGGGCCAAGCTCAACGCTCAAAGGCGCTTTGGTATCGATAACAGGCTCGCCAGGCCCGAGACCAGTAGTTTCCTCATAAACCTGTATCGAAGCCAGGTCGCCGTGCAGTTCAACGATCTCGCCGATAAGGCTGAGTTTACCTACGCGAACCACGTCGTACATTCTGGCACCGGCCATACCCTCGGCCACCACAACAGGCCCGGCTACCTTAACAATACTGCCTTGTCTCGTTTCACTCATTGTAAAACCTTTCTTTTCGCAATACGCATCACGCATCACTAAAAATATTAATTCCGGTTGCCATTTTAAGTACTTCTCCAAGTGCCTTTGTCGCAAAGCCTGTCGATGCCGTGGTAAATGGTACAACGACAATGCCTGGTACCGGTTTATTTTCCACCTCAACGAAGACCTCTTGTGCGGCTGCTGCGACATTTTCAGCGACCACTACTAAGGCATAGTTGCCCTGGACGATTTTTTCAGCCGTCTCAATTACCTTCTCGGATTCGTCAGATGTCGGGAAAGTCTCCACGCCCAACGCCGAAAACGGCATCACAAAATCAGCACTACCTAAAACAGCTACTTTACCTTCCATTTTCGTATGTCGTTTTTTCGAGGCACGAGTCACGGGCCACGAGAAACGAACTATTCTCCTAATCGATCTAAAATAAGTTTCGTATCCAGGGCGTTCTTTTTGGCAGTCAATATCAAACGCACCGTTCTAATTTCATATTCCGCTCTCAAAAGATAAGCGATTACCGGCTGGATACCGGCAGTTATCTGAGAGGTTGTTTTTAAAAAACCCATTAAATGGTCCTCACACTTTTGCTCAAGCTTTAAGAATGAGTTGTTGGTGTTAAGGTAAGCGGCGCCGGCTTCGACGATATCGAAGTAGGGCGTTGCGAAGAATAACGGTGCCAGAGCTTCGTACCCGATATCCAAACCATGTTTGAGCTTGTCAGAGTCGACATAACCGCCACTTATAAAAACATCCCGGGTTTGCGACTCGGTGAATTTGAGCCTAAGCATCGTCCTTATATTTGTCAGGTCGATCTGCATCCTGAACAGTTCAAGGATAAAGGTGTTTTTCAATTCTTCGGCGCGTTTTAGTTTGAACTCGAAATGTGATTTATCGAGTGCGTGATCGATCTGACGAATGTCTTTATCCTGATAGTATGCAAGTACCGCCTGTTCGATGGCCTCTTGTATATGGATCGGAAGGGGGGCATAATTTTCTTCTTCGAAGATCGCCTCGAACTCATCGCCTGGTACCGAACCGTCCTTACTATAATCGCTTCCCAAAGGTTTTTCCGTCAGCTTTCTTCGAAGAGCCAGCCTCATATTCGCGAAATCTTCGCGTATTTTCAAGGGCTCGGCGAACTTCTCATCTACGACCAGGTCGCTGAAAGTTTTTCTAACGTGCGACCTTTGCTCAAGCAACGTATTCTCAACATCCGCAAAGCTTTTGCTTGTCGAGCCCAGAGAATATTGAGTCGAACTTAGTAGTTCAAGAGCGGCCTCGAAGTTTTCGGCATTGGCCATATCCAGGAAAGTGCCGTGACTTAGCAACTGTGTCTCAAGCGATCGCGCACAAGCAGCTGCGAAGGCGTATTCCCAGTCATCAGGGCCCACGGATGGGTAAATATAAAAATCCAAAACAGGCTGTTCTGCGATATCAACCATTCATTTTCTCGATCTATTTTTAATCTGCGAAAAGCTCTTTTGCCAAATCCATTTCCAGTTGGCCGCGTGCCTGTGAGAGTAACACAGCCAGTGAGACATTGTTTTTTACCTTGCCGCGCGAGAGAATAAAGCCGCCTCGGATATTTTGTTTTTCTGAGGCCAGCTTTAAAGTGCCCTTACCATCGGAAGCCAGCTTTTTGTTGACCTGTTTGACGAAGTCAGCATCGATTCGAGTTTCGTTAGTATCGACAACAACTTCTTCATCGCCGACCTCAACAGCCTGGACCATTAGTTCTGTCATTATTCTGCGGTAATCGTCATCGGGCAGATTCTCCAAATGAACCTGGGCGGTGGCGAATATTTCGTTGAGTATCTGTCTTTTCTCAGCGAGTAAATCTTTGGCCGTTTCCATTCTCGCCGCTGCCAGCAGATGCGATCTTCTTTCTTCACCAGCGGCTTTGGCCAGCATCTCGGTTTGCTTTTCGTACTCTGCGAGCTCTTTATCGAGCTGCATTTTTTCCGCTGCGGCAGATTTATCTGTTTGTGTCTTTATCTTCGAGGCTTCTTCGCGTGCCTGGGCGAGTATCTTTTCTATTACTTTATCGGCATTCATTTTCTATCCTTTTGTAAAATGCGACTATATAGCAGGCCACTTAATGCCGTTGAGAACAACAAACATCGAGATGAGCAATCCAAGCACAGCGTAAACTTCGACCATAACCGCATACACGACGCCGGCCTTAAAAGCCATTTCGGGTCTTTTGGCGGCCATCAAAATACCGCCTGCACAGACTTTACCCTGATGGATAGCGCTGATAAGGCCGGTAATGGCGATGGGGAGGCAACCACTGAGCGCCTGCAAACCCTGCTGCCAGCTTAGCTCTACAACACCTGCGCCAAAGACGTTCATCTTAAGCATTACCAAAAACGCCGCCAAAAAGCCGTAAAAACCCTGTGTACCGGGAAGTACTACCATGATAAAGTTAAGGCCGTACCTTTCCGGTTTGTCGGTAAGTACGCCGGTAGCGCTTCTGCCTGCTATGCCAATACCTACTGCAGAACCAGCTCCTGCCAAACCTACCGCCAGTGCCGCACCAACTAAAGCTAAAGCATTTCCTAAACCTAACATAACATCCCTTTCAAAAATAAAGTTAATCTTTCGTGTAATCTTTTTTTTATAATTACCGGATAACGGTCCGGAACTAACTGTTATTATTGCTTTTTAATATAAATATGTTGATAGCGTTTTCCTAACGGCTCAAAGTTTTTTCCGCCTCCGACTAAAAATTTAGGGAAAAATTCGACGAACTGCAAACGTATCGTATGCACAAATGCACTTAAACCTGATATTCCAGTGTTAAATAGATGCCCTACTACAAATACTATGATAGCCACTACGATCCCAATTCCATAAGGCAACATGTCCCTTGCGGTTATTGTCATGACGTTAATGGCCATAGCCAGGCCGCCTGTTACCATTCCCAGTGCCATTAGACGCAGGTAGCTGAGCACATCGCCAAGGTAGAATATTGTGCTAAAGAGGTTGTAAGCGCCCATGCCGAGTCTTGCACCGATACCACCTTCACGCTGACTAAACAGCAGTATCGCAAGGGCAGGGATCAGGGCTATCTTCCCGAAGATACTTCCAACAGTGGGAGTTATCATATCCGGTGCCATTTTGCTTGTTCCGAAAATGACGATCCCGTTAATCATTACTATCCATGTCAGGTTGTCGCAGGCGGCGGCAATAAAATCTTTTTTTGCCAGATTATGAATAAAGGCGGTGAAAATTCCGACCATGATCTGGAAGTATCCGAGTCCGCAGGAAATGGCGAAAAATAACATAGGTTTTTCCAGCGGGTCGAACCACATCATTGATTTTCTTAAATTCGAGAGTCCCGGTAAGAATTGTTGTATCGCGTCGCCGAACCAACCGCCGGTTAACGCACCTGCTCCGATCGTCAGCGTTGAACAGATGATCAACAGCCACATAAGTTTTTTGTCGCCCTGCATTTTTTTTATCAGATAAGCCGCAAAAGCGATGATAATAATTCCGTAGGCGGCGTCTGTCAGGCACAAGGCGAAAAATATCCCGAAAAACGGTGCTAATAAAGCTGTCGGGTCGATCTCGATATGCTGAGGCATGCCGTACAGGCGAGTGATGACCTCAAAGGGCCTGATGAGGTTTTTGTTTTCTATTTCCACCGGCACGGTTTCATCTTCGCCGGGGGTGGTTTCGGTCATGCTTGATGCTTTAAAGCCAGCTACTAATTTTTCAAGGTGTTTGAGGTTCTTTTTCTTTGTCCAGCCTTCGTAGATGATGGTCTGCTCGGTTGCCGGTGATACGGCTTTGGTTTGCTCTCTGTTTAAGAGGTTTTCCTGGTGGTCGCAGAGTATTCGCAGGTTTAGAATGTCTTTGCTTAAAGAATTGGCTTGTTCGTGCTTAGCTTGCAGCTGCTGTTTTGTGTCTTTTAGTTTGTTCTCAGAGGCGGATATCAGTTCGGTAACAGTCCCCTCCATCGATTCGAAGCTTACCTGTCCGAAATCAGATAATCTGAGAAGTTTTTGTGCCTCGCTCGCTTTTTCATTCATGCAGACGAACAGACAGGCGACCCTGTTATCGGTTATTCCGACCTGCTGAACCGCGGCACCGAGTTCAGTGATGTCAGAGAGCACCTGGTCGATGTGCTGGGTCGGTATCAATCCAGCTATACATGTAGTCTGAGCAAGTTGGCCGATCAGTTCTACCGGTGTCTCAAGCGAAACCCATGGGCGTAATTCAACCAGCATGCCGGAGAGATTTTCACATTCGGTTTCAAGCTGTTCAATAGCCTCCTGGCATTGCAGGGCACTTTCTATCGTTTCGCTGTTTTTCTCATCGGCTACCGCTTTCTCATAGGCCTGCTGGTCAATAACGGTTCTTGGTGCCAGGGCGGCGGTGATGCCTTTTGCCCCTGGTGCGTATTTTTTAAGGAATGTAAGAGCGGTTTTTAACCGTCCCAGACGTTCTTCGACCTCTCTTGGGCGATCAGCGGCTTTTGTAAGGTCGGGGAAGTCCTTGCTGATCATTGCCTCTTCGGCGTTTAGTATCTGACAAATGCCGTTATGCTGCAGCATCTCGAGAAGTTCAGTAGCCTCGGTGCGATGACTGACGATCATAACCTTTGCCATTTGAGAAATGGCCATAGTCTATCCTTTTAAGTAATCCATTACTTTTGCGGTTGCGTTAGCCATTTTACTGCCGACGTTTTTGCGCAGTTGTTCACGGTCTTTTTCAGCTTTTGCTTTGAGTTTTTCGGCCTGCTCGAACCCCTGTTTTTGAGCATTGTCAACAGCTGTGTCTATCGCGAGGCGCCTTTGTTGTTGGGCTTGTTCGAGTTTGGAGAGCCTGTCTTTGTGGCTTTGCTCAACCTGCTGGGCGGCGTGAGTTTTGGCCTGCTCGATGATTTCCTGAGCCTGAGTCTCAGCTTCCTTGATTCTTTTTATCAACTCCATTTGTATCCCCTGCTTTTTATCCATTCAAAGCGTTATAATATACAGTGTTATCGGCAGATAACAATAAATAATCGATTTTTTTTGTTTATACAAGTTCCTCAACCTTTGCGATGAGCTTTTTTACATGGTCAAGGGATTCTGCAAACTGTGCTTGTTCAGCGGCGTTGAGATCCAACTCGATAACTTTCTCGACGCCATTTTCGCCAAGAATGACAGGGACGCCAACAAAACAGCCGCCCGCGTCATATTCACTATCGCAGTAAGCGCAGCAACAGATCACGCTTTTTTTGTCTTCGAGAATTGCTTTTGCCATTTTGACGGCACCTGCCGCTGGTGCGTAATAGGCGCTGTAGCCGAGCAGATTGACGATTTCGATACCGCCTTTGCGGGTTCTTTCTATCAGTTCGGCTATTTTTTCTTCGCTGAGCAGTTCCGTTACCGGTATTCCGCTGACAGTAGTAAATCTGGGCAAAGGCACCATGTCATCGCCGTGTCCGCCCATCAAAACTCCTTTGACATCTTCTACACTTACGCCGATCTCTGCGGCGAGAAAGCAACTGAACCTGGCTACATCCAATGCACCGGCCATTCCCATTACCTTGTTTTTGGCAAAGCCGCTGACCTTAGCTGCTATATTTACCATCGCGTCAAGCGGATTGCATACTACTATTATATAGCTGTCGGGCGAATATTTTTTGATCTGCTCGGTAACGGATTTTACGATTCCCGCGTTTTTTGCCAGCAGATCGTCTCTGCTCATCCCTGGTTTACGTGGCAGGCCGCTGGTGATGATGACGATATCGCTGTCAGCGGTTTTTGACCAATCGGTGGTTCCCGTGATGTTACTGTCGTAAAGCTGTACAGGCCCGGATTCCGCCATATCCAGTGCCTTGCCCTGACCCAGACCGTCTACTATATCGATAAGGACGATATCGCCCAGATCCTCAGTCGCTGCGATGTGAGCGGTGGTTGCTCCTACATTTCCTGCGCCAACTACGGTTATTTTGCTTCTGGCCACGAAAATCTCCTTAAAAAAACGTGAATTTGCAAGATTATACAAAAAATTTGCAAATATGCAAAATTTTTTGTCATACTTCCGGTCTTTTGATACGCCTTATATATGTAAAGGTATTAAGAATTGGATGGCTGATATGAAGCGAAAGATATTTACGGTGATTTTTGTTTTGCTGTTACTGGGTTCGGTGGGCCTTAGAATTTACAAGGCTCACTACACAGGTATTACCTATGATGAGTCATTTACTTACAGTAACTTTTGCGGCAGTGTTGGCAGGGCGTTGACTTATTATCGAAACCCCAACAATAATCATGTCATCAACTCGATCTTTATTTGTCTTGTCGGTAAGCTCTTCGGCTCTTACGAACATTTCATCAGGATCCATTCTGTAATATTTTCGGCGGTTTTTTCGTTTTCTGTTGCTTATATAGTTTGCAAAACGATCCGATCGGATGTTTTAAAGATACTGCTGACATCGCTTGTGTTATTGAACTGGTTTGTTTTTGATCTGTCTTTCCTGGCGAGGGGCTATTCTATTGCGCTAGCCGGTTGTTACGCCGGCCTTGCAGGGATAGTTTGGCTGTTGACTGAAAGAATCAAATACCGTTACCGATTTGTCCCTGTGATGGTAATTGTTTTGATGAATTTTTTTGCGATGGGGTCAATGCTTTCGAGCCTTTTTGTTATGGTTAGTATCAATGCCGTGTTTATTCTGCTGTATTCACACCGTGTATTCAGTGACTCGCCGAACAGGTTAAGGCCGGCAGTTTTGAATATTGTCGGTATCGGTTTGTTGACTATTGGCTCTCTATTGCTGCTTTATAAAGAACTAATCGGTTTTATTGTAAAGGGCGAAAATACAGGTGACAATTCGTTTGCTCTGCTTATGAAACAGTTACTTGTCGATTCGATGGCAGGGCAGGGTGGTAAATTCACGTTTTTTGTTTATTGTGTTTTTGTTTCCTGCTTAGTTTTGTCCTCGGTTTTTATCATATATCGACTTTGCAAAAAAAATACGGACCTGGGTATAACTTTTGAAAGTCCTGCGGTTTTTTTTGTTATGGTTACCCTCGCGACGATACTGGTTATGTTCGTTCATCGTGTTGTGCTGAAGATGCCTTTGGGTTTCATGAGGAATGGTGTTTTTCTTGTCCCGCTCTTACAGATAAGCGCGGTAGCGTTGCTGGATATATGCTGGGGTAAACTGAAAAACAAAGCAATTCTAACTGTTATGATCAGAGGCTGTGTTATCGTTGTTTTAGTGTTGTTGATGTTGGTTAATCTGCCTTCGAGTCATGCGGTTGAGGTTTACAACTGGGCTCAGCAGAGCCTTTCGGCGCCCTTACTGCGCAGGCTCAAAGAGATCGACCCGCACAGAACATGGAAAATAGGCTTAATACAGGAAACCCAATATTGCAATCTGCCTTTGTTATATTACCGTCAGTTCGATCATAAGTTCCAGGTTGTTTACTCCGGTGATTGGGACGTCCTTATATTGCCCGAAACTTTAAAACCCGAAAAAACCGTTTTTCTCGATGTACAGCGGTTCAAAAAATTTAACTGTTTTGTCTGTTTTAATCCGCGAAAAACCGGCGTTTTTGCCGATTCCACAGATAGCATAAAATATTGAGATACAAAGACAAAAAAAAATCATGAAAAGATAATGGTTTTACCGATAAATATTATAAATGATTCAGGCTTGCTACCGTCCGGATCGTTCGTGATTAAAAAATAATGAAATCGTGCCATATGTGCCGATTAACATTGAAATTGAAAATCACACGAACGTCCGGACGGTATTTTTTTGTGCATCTGGAAAAAATGTTTAACAAAACACGCACAAAAAAGTACAATAGCAAAATGATGAAAGTTAGAAACGCCAAAATATCCGATGCACAACAGATCTCAGCACTGATCACCAACTATGCTGAACACGACAAAATGCTCTTTCGTTCGTTAGCTGACATTTACGAAAATCTGCAATCCTTTATTGTTGTGGAAAACGAATCGGCCATTGTCGGCTGCTGCGCACTGGAAATAATCTGGTCCGACCTGGCAGAGATCAAATCCCTCGCCGTCGCAGAATCCAGCGTAGGCACAGGCGTAGGTAAAATGCTCATCACAGCTGCAGTGGAAAAGGCCGAACAACTCGGCCTGCCCCGCGTTTTCGCCCTGACCTTAACCCCGGAATTCTTCCAAAAGGCCGGCTTCGAAACCATCGAAAAAGAATCCCTCCCAATGAAAGTCTGGCGAGACTGCGCCAAGTGCCCCAAACAACAAAACTGCGACGAAACCGCAATGATTAAAACCGTCGCTCGTGACTCGTGACCCGTCGTTCGTCATTGCTGCAATCCCCACTCTGTCATTCCTGCGAAGGCAGGAATCCACTAAAAAAAGCAACCACAGATTCCTCAGATTTTATAAGATGATTTTACAGATTAACGACTTTTAACTTCCAGAATTTTACCACGGATTACGCGGATTTCACGGATTTATTTGTATGTCAAAATAGGTGTATGTTTGTTTTTGGGGTTTAAATGGGGATTTTTTCGATCATTTGCGCAGGTAAAAGTGTAAAAAAGCGCAAAAGCGCG
>JBHPGW010000063.1:0-14583 GCA_042569785.1 Planctomycetota bacterium
AATTTTTGCGCGCTTTTGCAACTTTTCACACTTTTACCTGCGCAAATGATTGAAATAATCCCCATTTTTAGCCTGATAATAAGCATTAGCCTATTTTAACATATCAAAAATCAGTAAAAATCCGTGTCAATCCGCGATTAATTCTGGAACACCTAAGTCGTTAATCTGTGAAATCAGTACTTACCTTTTTTGTTTTTCCAAATCGTAAATCGTAAATTGAAAATCGTAAATTACAAATGGGTATTGCTTTTTGGGGGCAAAGGGTTATAATTTGGTGTCTTATTATACTTTCGCGCAGGAGTAATTATGTCGGGTCATTCGCATTGGGCAGGAATAAAGCATAAAAAGGCGGCTAACGACGCTAAAAGGGGCAAAATCTGGAGTAAGCTGGCTCGTGTTTTGATAGTGGCGGCTAAGAGCGGAGGCGGCGATCCGGATCAGAATCTTACGCTGCGATACGCAATCGATAAAGCAAAAGCGGCGAATATGCCGAAAGACACCATTGAAAAAGCGATTAAAAAAGGTACCGGCGAGCTGGGCGGGCAGAATTTTGAAGAAGTGCTATACGAAGGTTACGGTACCGGCGGGATAGCTATTATGGTCGAAGCGCTGACAGACAACCGCAACCGAACGGCCCCGGATATTAAGCGTATATTCGAAAAGCACGGCGGGTCCTTAGGCAACAGCGGATGCGTTAACTGGATGTTCAGTAAAAAAGGGCTTATTACCGTTAGCGCAGAGACTATCAATGAAGACGATCTGATGGAGATCGCGCTTGGGGCCGGCGCTGACGATATGCAGGAGTTTGGGGATGTTTTTGAAATAACCTGCGATCCGACTGCTTACGAGGCTTTGAAAAAGGCTTTGGAAGAAAAGGAAATAGCAACCGAGGTTGCCGAAATTTCGATGGTACCGCAAAATACCATCGCGGTGACTGACGCGGTAACGGCGAAGAAAGTAATTTCGCTTATGGAAAGTTTCGAAGATAACGACGATGTTCAAAACGTCTATGCGAACTTCGATATATCGCAGGAGTTGATGGCAGAGCTTTCTTAATTGAACAGTTAAATAATATCAGGATTTCAGGCGCCCGTAGCTCAATTGGATAGAGTCGCGGACTTCGAATCCGAAGGTTGGAGGTTCGAGTCCTCCCGGGCGTGTTACTTAACTCTGAGGCTGGCAAGCTCTTATGCTTGGCGGCCTTTTTGCGTGTCTCGCTAAAATGGGGCGGACTTGGTAAGCCAGGATTTTGAGTAAAGTCTTAATCCCGCTTTTATTGTTCCGCCTACCGGTGGTCGATGGTGTTTCGATCTTCTTTTCCATTTGGAAAGCTGATTCATCATTTGGACGTTTTTTATCTGCTGAATTGTTTGGCCCTGCTGAATTATTTGATTGTCATCGAGGTGCCGGTTCAGTCCGTCGAGTATGATGTCGAGATCGTCGTAGCTGATGCCAATTACAAATTCATCTGTAATGCCCTTGATCATGTCAGACGAAGGGTTTTGGTCGGATATGGCGGCAGGTAATTTCAGGAATTGAGCAAGCTGTCGAATTTGAGTTTTATACAACCGCCCTAACGGTGAATAAGGCATGTCACTGATACCATCCTTGACGAACCAGCCGATAAAGAAATCGGATCGATTGGTTGTGCCAAGAACGATCATATTGTGCTCTTTCGCTAACTTTTGCAAAAACTCTCTTCGGTAAATGTTCGTGGTATTACATGCAGATGCAAGATGACGAATATATGCAGGATATAAATCGCTACCGGAAGAGTCCTGAAGCTGGAGAGTTGAAATAAATGGGCTTTGGTGGTAGACGAGGGTATATGCCTTGGCTAAAATCCGATTTATTAAACCGGAGTAAGCAGTTATCTTCATGATCAGCGGCTTGTAGACGAGTTTTCTGCGCATTACCGGTTCAATGTCGAAGATTTTCAAATTCAAGCTGAACCTATGTGCCCAAAGCAAAGCTTTTTGCATAGACTTTGCAGGGCTGTGCCTGTCGTAAAGATAATAGACCTCGACAGCTTTTTTGCCCAAAGCATGTATCGCAAGTGTAGCGAGAACAGCGGAATCCACCGAGCCATTAAGAGCAATAACGACTCCTTTAGCAGACTCATCGGTGACGATCTTTTTTATATATTTTGTAATACTCTCGGCAGCGCGTCTTGTGTCTATTGCCAAAAGTGGATTGGGCAACAACATCTTATTTCCTTATCGGTGTGGGCAGGCCGGCTCAGAGATCTTCTCTATAATTTCATACGTAAGATGCTCATCGTGACTTTTGACCGCAATATCACATAAGGATACAAAGCCTACAGGTTCATAATCACTGTTTAGAACTAATAGCCTGTGTACGGATTTTTCCTCCATTATTTTGGCGGCATCTAAAATATCATCGTCGTCAAAACAGTAGAAAACCTGTGGTGTCATAATCTGACTTACCAGCGTGCTTGAAGGAGAGAGATTTTTGGCAGTTGATCTGACAGTAATGTCGCGATCGGTAACCATGCCAATGAGTTCTTCACCTTCCCATACCGGCAAAGCACCCACTTCAAGCGCACACATTTTTTCAGCAGCTGTTACGACACTATCTTCTGAACTGATTGTCTCGGCGTTGTTAGTCATAATTTCATTAACTTTCATAATTGACCCCCTTTTAAAAATGTTGTTACTAACTTAAAATATTTTAGCCGCTTTGCAGCGGGAACCCCCAAGCAGGCTTGGGGGCTAAACGTTATGCGGACTGATATATATTGTCGGTGTTGTAGAGAATCGTTTTTTGGTTTTGCAAAGCACTTTTTAGTCTCAATGTCGCAGGTATTTTAGCTAAACCGGCCTGGAAAAGTTTCCAGTAGTGATGTCCGATCCTCGGCCATGTCATTGTTCGTCCGTATTTGTATGCCCTGCTTCTCATTTTTGTAAACAGCAGATCATTCTGAATTATTTCTATAATTGATTTGGCCAGGGCCTGTGAGTCTCCAAAACCAACAAGTCTGCCTCGATCGTTTGCGAGCAGTTCCTGCGCGGCCCAATATGGTGTTGAAACTACGGCTTTCCCCGCGCCAACGGCAAAAGCCAGAGTTCCGCTTGTCAACTGCTCTTCGTGCAGGTATGGTGTAACATAGATATCGGCAGCGGTGAGAAATCTGAATAGTTCAGAGTCTTCAACAAAACGGTCGCGAAAGAGAACGTTTTTCTGGAGGTTGAGTTGGTCAACTAATTTTTTAAGCTTATTTTTGTATGATGGTCCTTCAGATCTGAGCACTTCAGGATGTGTCGTTCCCAGTACAACATATAAAATGGTGGGGTCGGTTTTTATTATTTTCGGTAAGGCACGTATCATGACTTCTATGCCCTTGTTCCTGCTGAGCAGTCCGAAAGTAAGGATGGTTTTTCGGCCATTTAAACCCAGTCTTCTTTTTGAGTGGTTTCCGTCTGAGAATGGGATATCTGGAATTCCGTGCGGGATCAGCTTTATCCTTGTTTCCGATACGCCGTAAACGTTACGTAGTATTTTTATGCCTCGAGTGTTCATTACTATGATCTGCTGTGACGCCTTGCAGAGCTCGACCAAGGACTTGTAATATTCGGAGGCAGGGTTTTCAAGTATTGTGTGCAGTGTTGTGATGATCGGTTTCTTAACTCTTTTGAGCAAAATGTTAAGATAGTCGCCGGCACTCCCTCCGAAGAGCCCGAACTCGTGTTGAATCGAGACGAGGTCAATATCGCTGGAGTTAATGTATTGGGCGGCACGGATGTAATCGAGTTTGATATTTTTTCTTATGCTAAGTTTGACAGGCTTTTGGTATTTTAGCGGAACTTCCGGCTGCATAGCAATAACGGTCGGTTCAAAGTCGCTTCCTGCGGCGAGTCTGACATTACTAATTAAATCCGAAGAAAAAGTGGCGATCCCACAATTTCTTGGGATAAAAGAACAGATAAAAGCAATATTAGTCCTTTTGTTAATTGCGATCATATTCAAAATCCTCCCTAATGAAATTATTTCATTGTTTAGTAGGTTGTCCGACTTTTTCAATTTCAACAAAGACGGTAAAACCTAAGATTTTGCTTTTTAATAACGACTGGACATATCTTAGAACCTTTATGATCTGGTCATTTACCTGGTAGTTTGGAATTTGCCCTTTTTCGTTCAGCAACATGCCTCGCATAGAAAGTATAAGTACCGGCAGATCGGGATGAGCTAATTTTATTTTCTCAAGTTTGTCATTTTTAGCAGCCGGCGACAGTACTTCAACTATCGCGAAATCGACCTGTTTTTTTTCGACAGCATCAAGAGCTTCAGCTATGTTCTCAGACTCAAGACGAACAACAAGGTCAGCTTGCTCGTTTATGATCTGCGCTAAGCCCATGCATTTTGTAGGTTGGTCGTCAACAATTAAAATCCCGGTTTTTTCCAAGGGCCTGGTTTTATCAGAATCCAAATTTTTTAAACTTAGATGCAGCATTGTCAGTAATTATTCTGGTGAAGCTTTTGAGTCATACTTTCGCTAATGTATTCTTTTCCACAAAGGATCAATCTGATGGCGGTTATAATAGTTTCAGCAGCTTCGTGCTTAGTAATAAATCCTTCGGCACCTGCGTGGAAGGCGTCTTTCGCATAGTGAGTTTCATCGTGCATTGTAAGTATCAGGACAGGCAAATGTGGATATTTTGCTTTAATCTTTTCTGTGAGATGAAGCCCATTTTCTCCTTCCAGTGAAATGTCGATAATAGCTAAATCGACCTGCATAGACTCGATAGCCTCCATGGCCTGGTCAGCGTTTTCAGTACCAGCACAAACAATAATATCCGGTTCCTGATTTATAAGCATAGTTAGCCCATCTCGTACAATTGGATGATCGTCAACAATCAAAACATTTGTTTTCCTGTCACTGTCAGGTTGTCTGTTTTCCTGCTTCATGAGCAATACCCTCTTCCATTAAATGATCAAATATATAAATCGGTCCAGCTATAAATTTCGCATCGAACTTTGCTGCAAAACACTTTGTTATCAATTAAAGATCATTATCGAGATAACGATGGGGTCTGTAAATCAGGGTAATGTCTGTTTTTGGTATCGGCTGAAACCGTCGTGACTTGTACGGTATAATCCCTTAGCGCATAAGTTGTACCCGTTTTGATTAATACTATTGCCGTACAAGTTCAGTATCCTCCGTTGTTATTGACCCATTGAATGGCATACTGCAGCAATTTTGCGGCACCTTCGAGTCCTAATTTTTCTTTTATATGTGAACGATAGGTTTCGATCGTTTTAATACTTAGAAATAGTTTATCAGCGATCTGTCGAGTTCCATATCCCTGTCCGATCAAAAGCAGCACTTCCAATTCCCTATCGCTAAGACAGTCAATCGGGGATTCGACCATATCGCTCCTTCCGTTGACGAGCTTTTTCATCATTTTTTCAGATACTTTACTACTGACATATAACTGGTCATTGAGTACCTTGCGAATGGCATCGATCATACTTTCAGTATTCTCGCCCTTCATGATATAGCCCTTTGCACCTGCCCTTAGAGCCCGCTCGGCATATAAAGCCTCTTCGTGCATAGATACTGTTAGAACCGGCAAGTTTGGGAAACACACTTTTAAGTCCTTTATGAGTTCGAGTCCACTTGTTTGCTTTAGCGAGATGTCAACAATAGCCATATCAGGTTTTTGCGTTTTTATCGCTTCCATCGCCTGCAAAGCATCCTCGGCCTGGGCACATGTAACAAGGTCGCTTTCATTGTCAATAATTTCGGCAAGCCCCTGCCTGACAATAGGATGATCATCAACAATAGCGATCCTTGCTCTGTTATCATCAGATTTTCGCTGTCTTTTCCTGTAAGCCATGATTACTCCCTCTTCTTTCGCTCTGGGTTTTTTGAAAATATACATTTAACGATGGTTCCGCCTTTTGACGGCTTGTGAATATCAAGAGTTGCTCCAATGATGTCAGCTCGGTGGTTCATAATATGCAATCCCATTCCCGTTTTTCTCTGTTGGGGTTCTTCTGGAAAATCCAGCCCGTCATTTTCTATTGACAGAACAAACTTATCTTCCATCCATTGCAATCTTATCCATATCTGCTTTGGCTTTCCGTGTTTGATGGCATTATTTATGGCTTCCTGAGTAATCCGGTAAAGGTGTACTGCCTTTGTATTGTCATCTACTTCAAGGTTCTGGTCACAATCGAAGGTACATGTTATTGCGAAGAGCTTTTCGGTAGTGGCGGCCAGTTCATGGAGAGCCCCGGTTAATGTTTCTGCAGAGAGATCAATGGGGTGCAGTCCTTTAGCAACAGCACGTGACTGCTCGGTAGCTTCTTTAGCGAGTTTTGCAATGGCAGAGACGTATTCTGATTGCTGGGGCATAGTTTTGGCAAGCCTTGTCTCCAGTACCTTTAACATAAAGGCAATACCTGTAAATTGCTGTCCAATACTATCATGTAACTCTTGTCCGAGTTTCTTTCTCTCTCTCTCGCTAATACCGATTATTTCCTTTTCCAGGTGCTTTCTATAGTCAACTTCTTCAAGGAGCAGCTTATTGGCTGTTGTCAGCTGTTCAGTTCTCTTGGTAACTCTTTGTTCAAGCTGTTGGTTTAGCATTAGAACCTGCCTTTCGGCTCTCTTACGATCAGTGATGTCTGTAAGAATTCCAAGGCTTCCCTTGAAGTTTCCCTGCTGATCGAAAAAAGCCCTCGGCGAGATAATGGTGTCAATCTTTTGTCCATCTTTTTTCTTCCATGTTATATCATAACTATTTTCCTGTCCTCTGTGCCTGTGTTTCATCTGTTCTTCCATGATCTTTTTGTTTTCATCGTCAAAGAAATCGGTTATATGTCGACCGATCAATTCATTAGGTGAGTACCCTAACATCTCGGCAAAACGACTATTTACAAAAGTAAAAACATAGTTCTCATCGGATACACTTAGCCCCTCGTTCATAGTATCTACTAACTGACGATATCTTTTTTCGCCTTGCCTGAGTATGTCTTCGGCATGTTTTCTTTCGGCGATTTGTGCCATTAATTGCTCATTAGTAAGTCTTAATTCAGCCATACGGTTTTTTACAGTTAATTCGAGTTGATCCTTAGCGTCTTGTAGTTGCTTCTGTTTCCGCTTGCTAATAGTAATATCCTGTAATATCCCGAGCGTTCCTATTTCCCGTGCGGTTCTCTCGTCAAATATAATTATAGTGCTATCACTGAGCCACTTTTCCTGTCCTTTAGGTGTAATGATGCGCAGTTCTACGCGGTGAAATAGGTTTGCCTTAGAATAGACCGATTTGCTATATTCCCTTAATGTCGCAAAATCCATATCTGATTTGGATAAATAAAGAGAGCTTAGCTGCTCGTGATCACCCTCACTGCTAACGACTATAACTTCTTGAATTAGTTCGTTAAACTTATTTTGTGATATTTCATCAGCACTAATACCGACGAGCGGTTCGATATCAGAGCCCATAAAATCATATTTTCCGTCAGAGAAACGTAGTTGGTATGGCACAGATTGAGCATTTTCAATGGCTTGTCGGTAAATTGCCTCAGTTTGGGCAATAACGGCTTCACTGGTGCGTAACTGCTGGTTAGAGGCTTTAAGCTGTTGATTGTTTGCGTCAATTTGCTGGCTGGCGGCCTGGAGTTGCTGGTTAGCGGCATTGAGCTGCTGGTTCATTGCTTTTAGTTTTTCTTCGGCTAACTTGCGTTCGGTGATATCATGGCCAGTGCCTACAAGACCAATTATATTTTCCCGGCTGTCATGGAGTGGTATTTTAGTGGTTAATATGTATCTTTTGTTGCCCTGTTGGTCTATATTGGGCTCATCTTTGTCGATCAAAGGCTCACCAGTGGAAAGTATTTTCTGTTCGTCTGAATAAAAGTCGGAGACTAATTCTTCTGGATAAAAATCAAAATCGGTTTTCCCAATTAGCTGCTCAGGAGTTTCGGCTCTCATAATATTGGCAGTAGCTTGATTAGCTACGATAAAACGGCTTTGGGTATCTTTAGCGTAAAGGTAATCCGGTACGTTGTTTATTAAAGTTCTTAACAGATTACGTTCATCAGCTAATTGTTGCTCGGCTAATTTGCGTTCGGTGATGTCCTGGTAGATGCCAAGCGAACCAGTCACCTTGCCTGTTTTAGGGTCACGAAGGAACAATACATTATCACTCATCCACTTGATCAGGCCATTTTTCAAACGAATGCGAAAGTCAACTGTCACGTGATCAGGTGTTTCGCCTCTGGAAATCTCATCATGGAAAGCTTTATGTTTGGCTTCGGCAAGTTCGTCATCTCCTCTTTCTATAGCTTCAAACCATCCCAAATGATTTTTAGACGGATTAGGGTTTGTAATAATTCGCTCCTCATAGAGTTCTATAATGTCAGCAGGTGTAATTTTTTCTGATTCGATTCCGAATAATTCCTCGCATCCTGAGCCGACAAATTCAAATTTATAATCCGAAAAACGTATCTGATAAGGCACGCCGCGAGCGTTTTCGATAGTTCTTCGATATATACTCTCAATGCGAGCAAGAGTCTCTTCGCTGGCACGTAACTGCTGGTTAGAGGCTTTGAACTGCTGATTGGCAGCCTTTAGTTGTTGGTTAGCAGCATTTAGTTGCTGATTGACCGCTTTTAGTTTTTCTTCGGCTAATTTGCGTTCGGTGATATCGTGGCCGGTACCTACAAGACCGATGATATTCCCCTCGCTGTCACGCAATGGGACTTTATTGGTTAATATGTACCTTTTTTTGCCTTGCGAGTCTATGTTTGTTTCGTCTTTATCGAGCAGAGGTTGGCCGGTCTGAACTATTTTCTGCTCATCAGCATAAAATTCAGAAGCTAATTGCTCTGAGTAAAAGTCAAAATCGGTTTTTCCGATAAGTTGGTCAGTTGATTCGGCCCCCATAAGATGTGCGGCAGCTTCATTGACAACGGTAAAAAGCCCCTTGGAGTCTTTAGCGTAGAGGTAATCCGATACACTGTTTATTAAGGTATGTAACAAATTACGTTCATCAGCTAATTTCTGATTTGTGGTTTTGATTTGCTTGTTAAGCGTTTTTAGTTGTTCCTCAACTCGATTTCGCCGTTGGATCTCGTTTAATGTCGATGGCTGGACAGAGTGCGAACCTTGCAGTTTGGTGACCTGGTCCTTGTTATTGCTTTTCTTCCTTAACAGCATCCTTAGAATATCCTTTCTGAAACCCAATCCCTTAGATACATAAATAACCAAGTCAAAGTACTACCTCTTTTTTCCGATGTTAATTCCCCCTTGTTAAGGTTTTCTCGGCATTATCCGCTGACTCCTCACTGCAGTTGATGGACTAACCCGGATTTTTCAACTTTATGATATGATGCATTTTTTTGCCATACCCGTCAATAAGGGATATGCCTGATTATTTTATAGGTGAAATCCCCCATGAAAAGTATAAATAGCTACCCTACTTGAATTGAGTATCAGGAGCAAAATATGTTTGGAGATGGCAGGCGAGCAGTTGTGTTAGCAGCAAAGCTTATTTTTTCAATTTCTTAGTAATATATAGCCGAAGCGGACACTTGCAGAAATAGATGTTTCCATAGGATAATGAGAATTTGCAGCTTTGTGAATTTTCTTCCAAACAGATACACAAGCTTTCGGCTTCAAGGGGCTTTACTTTACCAATTTTTTCGAAGCCGGACTTGTAACATTCAAAATCTTTTGGGCACTCTATAGTGGCCATAACCTCTTTTATCTGGTTTTCAATATCCGTGTCGATCTTCATAGATATCGCCTCCCCTTGGCTTGTTTTGCCCTAAAAAGGTTAAAAACCGAAAGAATCCCCATATCGCATTTATCTCCAGCGTAAAAAATAAGACAAAGATATTCATATCTAAACAACCTACTTGCAAATATCAAGGTAAAAATACAATTTTTTTAATTTTTTATTTTATAACTTTAATATGGCTGGTAACAGGCTGAATATTATATAGATTCATATTCTTCTAAGCCCCTTGATTTCAGGAGCTTATGGCCAATCTGGTTTTAAGCAAAATTCTTTGGACTCCGCATTTAAACTTTTGGCAATTGGCCATGGGTCGAGTTGCTAATGCAGTTTATTGGCCTTGTATAGTGGATTACCTGATAGTATCTACCTCTTTGAGCCTATAGCAAAATAGGTGCGTGCCCTGATTTACATAAATTCGTTTTTGGTTAGGATATAATCAGGAGGTTAAGATCGTAGAACAACGTAGAAGGCGAGTTCTTTGTATGCAGATGTGTTAGTAAGAAAAGGTTTGTATTTAAAACCCGTGTGGGTTGAAACGAAAATGAGGGAGTTATAAAATGCGATACCAAAGGATATTTTTGGAGATAAGTCTTTTGTCACTTCTTGTTGGGGCGGGAGGATGTTTTTCATCCACCCCATCAAACATAGAGGCTTTCACCAGGCCAAAACAAGTGGATGTTACCGAAGATAGCTACATTTTACAACCGCCTGATGAAATCGAGATACACTGTTCGAAAGTTCCCGAGCTTCACCTTCAGCGTCAACAGATCCGACCAGACGGAAAAGTAGCATTCGAGGCGTTGGGTGAGATATACGCAGCAGGAAAAACACCTAAGGAGCTGTCTGAAATTATGTACCAAAAAATTATTCTGTTGTATACGTTAACCGGAGACCACCCGATCGATGTCCGAATAGTTGCCTATAAAAGTAAGTTCTACTATGTTCTTGGGCAGGTATTTTTTCCGGGACCTAAAACTGCAACCGGTCGAGATACGGCTCTAAAAGCAATTGCAAAGGCCAGGCTGACAAACCTGGCATGGAAAGAAAAGATACAAATTATAAGGCCCGGCCGCAATGAAAACGAAGGAGCCAAAATATTCGAGTTGAATTTTGACAAAATGGCGGTTCATGGGGATTTGAGCAAAAATGTTTTATTGGAAGAAGGCGACATAATCTATGTACCGCCTACGGTCCTGGCAGCTATAGGCCTGGTAGTTGAAGAACTTGTAAGCCCAATCGGACGCGCATTTTCGACAGTCAATATTGTGGAAGGGCCTGACGGTCGTTAGATAAAGTTTTGGTGTTAGTAACTAAAAAACCGGCATGGTTTATAAGAATAAAAACAATTGGATCACATTTGTGAGTCAGCAAGAGCGATCGAATATAATTCATATAAGCAGCACTTTATGGTTCGCAATCAGCGCGGTTTACATGCTTGGTGTGAGTCTGCTTCAAAGCGGTAAAAGCTGGTGGCTAATCATTTCAGTCTCCGGTTATTCGTTCGTGATAGTTTTTCTTATGATAAGTCTATACTTGTTCGCGATCTTCAGGGGAGTATCCAGAAGCCAGAAAACTCAAGCAGAACACCCGTTTACAACATCGGCTTACTATATGTTCTTTTACAATGTAAGCCCCTTCCTCGGTGCGTTGGTTGGCTCTCTGGCAGCAGTAGAAAGCCCAAGGATAGGCCAATATTTTCTTCTAACCGCGGCAGGTTCGTTATGGGTAACTTTCCTGATATGGATAATAGTCGACCCACTCTGTGATTTGGCAGAGATGATGTTACCATCAAGTCGTGCGCATCGGATTAGACGTCTGAGCGAAACTAAAGCTAAACGCCGTACGGAACGTTTAGCTCGTGAATACCTTCTTGCACAAGTGCAGGCTGAAGAACAATTTCAGGAAAAGCAGTGGAAAAATGCTTTAGAACCTTACGCAGAAAAACTCTCATATTTGATGTCTGAGGAAAATAGCCATAATGAGATTTGTGAAACGGAGGCTATAGAAATTGGAGTGAAGGCTTGGCATTTGGGCGGGATCGACTGTATGCGACAGTTGCATTCAATGGCTGGGCAAAAATTCTGGGAAAGGCACCTAAAGGCTAAGGTGATCGATCAGATATCGATTTGGTGGGATGGGATCGGGACATGGCGCAGTTGTATCGAAAGCCGGGATGTCCCAGTTTTAGAACAGATCGAGTGTTAATATATCACAAATTCTATTCGACAATAATCTTAAAATCTCCATATCAGATTCAAACCCAGGGCGTCTGCATATGCGGTGTGCTGATATTCGATATTGAAGGCAAGGTTTGTGTCAACATCAACCTGTAAGCCGACATATCCGCCAAAGATCGAGCTTTGGTCAATGTCGTAAGAGTAATCGGAACGATAATCCAGCGTGATAGGCCCAGGAACAGTTCCAGACTCACTATAATCACCCTCTACCTTTCCGTCTACGATGTGCAAGAAAGGTCCGCCATAAATAGAGACTCTCTCATTTAATTGGTACGTTGGCCCTAAAGCGATCTGTATCTCAGTAATTTTGATATCAACACTGTGAGAATACTGACTTGAAGACGAGTTTACTCCTCCAGCAGTTAAGGCTCCTGCTTGGTCCGACTCTGATCTTGCCCATGTAACTTGAAATAATCCTCCAAGCTTTAATTTATCTCGCTGACAAAAAGTTACCTTGCTGCCAAAACCAATTAGGCAATTGTTATCGCCGTTAACATTCTGGCTGCCGTCAAAAAGTTTTCCTCCACCTCCACTGACAGGAACCGGAAATAATGGGGTTGCCTTGGAGTCATACCCAAAATCTATGTTTGCCCCTCCTAAAAGAAAAGAAACCTGCCAATTGTCCGTCAGGCCATAACCAATATTAGCGTAGACCTTGTTCAATTCCATCTTTTCGATCGTCAGAGATGCCATTTTACCTGCGTTACCTGTGACAAAGACTCCATCGGTGAATCCTGCCCAGTTGCCTTTGCCCTTTTTTAATTTGACGTCCATTTTACTATAGGAATAGTCAACTCCATAACTGAAGCTGCCCTTTCTAAGCTGGGCGGAAGGAGGCCCCATCATGTCCAGTGCCAGAACAGGCGCAGCAAAAGTTAAGAGGTACAATAACAAAATCGTAAATATTTTCTTTCGCATTTTCATCCCTTTCACATTGATTAAAGAAATCTTTCCCTGACTTTTCGTCCTTTTGAGCTAACTCGAAAGGAGTACGAGAGTTACAAAAAAAAACTTCAAGTAAAATCGTCCTCTATCACCGTTGCGTTCGGAGCAGTCAGGACTGATCTTCGAATGCGATACATAACTGTTTCCTGTAACTTTTACCGCTTCTTAGGCCGTTTACGCAGCAGGAACATCGCAGCGAGTCCAAGCAGGCAAATTGTCGCAGGCTCGGGAAGAAAAGAAATAGTATCCACTATCAGATAGTCCAAACCAGCTTGATCCAGAACTGTGCCGGCAATCCTGTAACAAATTACTTCATATCCCGGATTTGGACTAACAGACCACTGACTGATCAATGTTTTGTTAATACCGACTGTAACCTCTTCACTGATCAATTCGGCGATTCCTGAGGCTGGTACAACAGTGTTCAAAGTAATTTCGCCTTGAAAACCAACTTCAATCCAGAGATGTCCATCCGCATCTACGATGTCCCCGTTAGGGACGTATACTTCAACATTTAATATATCTGCCTGCCAAATACCATCGGTCCAAACAGGAATGGAGTAATCCTGCAAACCTAATATACAAGTTAGCGAATCACCGAAAGGATTTAGATCAACTTCAGGCACCGAAGGATTATCCGTAGTGTTGAAATACCACTCCTGGTGAGTACTGCCAGGATCACCTACATCCCAAGGCAATGCGAGAGATATTCCCGTAGTAACACAGATAGAAAACACCATTACAATAGTTAACGTTGATCTTCTTTTCATACCGCGAATACTCCCACCGTAAGCAAAAAATTCAATTTTTCAAAATTTGCTTATGACAAAGTGCGACGTCTTCTAAGCCAACCAACAATGCCTACGCCGATACTTCCAAGAAAGACCGCACTTGGTGCCGGTACAGTAGCGCTGCGAGCGATTATGCCCAAAGTCGCGGTTTCCACTTCCATCTGGTTCAATCCACCATCTACAACCCAGTTTAGCCTGACATTTACAGCCACACCATCGAGCCAATAGGGATCCAATTGAAAGGTCGTAGATGTTAAATGACTGCCTGGCTGATCGATAACATCGTCAGCGTTGCCTGGTCCAGGCTCAAGCCCCCAGTCATCAGCAAAAGTCATAGTGTTGAGCCACATTGTCTGGCCATACCTGTCCTGATAGTGCCATTGTCCATCTTTGTCCTGGAGCCAAATATGAGCTGAATTACCTAGATCAAGATCATCAGCAACAATAGTCAAGGTTGCTCCTTCGATCATCTGGTCTACTAAAGCCTGCTCATATGCTTCATGTCCACCAGGATATGGATTGTCTACGGGCAGGTGCTCCCATTCTGTTAAAATCGGCGCACTACCATCCCACCAGAAATTATCAAGGACAGTGTAAACTTCGACGGGATCACCTTGATAAGTTGTTGTCATTGCGACAACGGGAACAGTTACCATAAACACTATCAAGCCACATACTATTAATTTTTTCATTGCTATACCCCTCTAAAACCTCACAAAAGACGTGATTCACACGTCTTTACGTATAGGGGATGTGCTGATATAAATAAAAGTGGTTTAGCTGATACCAGAATTAGCTTGTCCCCCGATTTACAAAAAACCATTAAACTTTACACTATTA
>JBHPGW010000064.1:0-14489 GCA_042569785.1 Planctomycetota bacterium
CTCTCAGCCGGATGCCGAAGCCTAAAGGTCTCATAGTACGTCTTGGCACTGGAGCAGGAAGTAACGATCGATGCCGAAATCAGCTGGAAAAGCCTTAAGACAGGTGAGTTGCTGATAGACAGCCAAAAAGTCCAGGGTTCGGCGAGCTATTCACAGTGGCAGAATCAGAGTTTTGATTACGCGTTGAGTCTGGCGGCAAACAATCTGGCGGTACGAATCGTAGAGTTGATGGAAAAAGAGTGGTGAAGTTGTAAAAAAAATTAAAAGTCAAAAGTAAAAATGCAAAATTGTGGAGCCGCTTCGCGGGGGCTAATTAATTGTATTTGGGGCTTGAATCGAATAACAATACGAGAGAAATAAAATATGACTGATGGAGAGAACAAAAGGATAAATCAGCCTCAAGGCGGGCAGCAGAATAAAGACGGTAAAAAGCCGGCACTGCCCAGTTATAAACGGAGTCCGTTTACCTGGCTGATAATAGTAGCACTGCTGTTAGCTATGGTTGCTCTTTTTGAGCAGGTTCAGGGGGGCAAAGAGATTCGGTGGGATGAGTTTGTTACTTATATCGAGCAAAATCAGATAGAGAGCGTGACCATAAAAGACTCTGAGATAATCGGGAAATTCAACTCGATGGCTGGCGAGAAAGCGGAAAAAGAGTTTGTGGTTTATTACACGCCCCGTGTGCATGGTGAATGGATCAAGGAGATGTTACAGGAAAAGAAAAATATTCGAAATAATACATCTCCGCCTCGTACGTGGATATTGAATTTGATAAGTATGATGCTGCCGATCATTTTGCTTGTCGGTGTTTTCTATTTTTTGTTCGCTCGCAATCTTCGCGGTGGTGCCGGCGGTATGCTGATGTCTTTTGGCAGAAGTAAACATAAACTGCACAGCAAAGATAAGGCCAATGTTACATTTGAAGATGTTGCCGGCGTTGATGAGGCCAAGGAAGAAGTAGCAGAAATAATCGAATTTTTGAGGAATCCGAAGAAGTTTCAGCGTTTAGGTGGTCGCATTCCCCGCGGTGTTCTGCTTGTCGGGCCTCCGGGGTGTGGAAAGACTTTGCTTGCCAAGGCGATAGCAGGTCAGGCAGATGTTCCATTCTTCAGCATATCCGGGAGTGACTTTGTTGAGATGTTTGTCGGAGTCGGAGCCTCGCGTGTGCGGGATCTGTTCAAGCAGGCTAAGGACAATTCGCCTTGCATAATCTTTCTCGATGAGGTAGATGCTATCGGGCGTAAGCGTGGAGCAGGTTTTGCCGGAGGCGGACATGACGAGCGTGAACAGACACTTAATGCTATTCTGGTCGAGATGGACGGATTCGATACGAACGACCAGGTGATAGTAATAGCGGCGACGAACCGTGGCGACATACTGGACCATGCCTTGACTCGCCCGGGCAGGTTCGATCGGCAGATATTTGTTCCGCTGCCGGATTTGCGTGGAAGAGCGGAGATATTGAAGGTCCACGCCAAGAATGTCAAGTTGAGTTCGGATGTTGACCTTGAAAGGGTTGCTCGCGGTACTCCGATGTTCAGCGGTGCGGATCTTGCGGCGATAATCAACGAAGCCGCACTTGCGGCGACTATGGGTAATAAGAATAATGTCGAATTGAGTGACCTCGAGGAGGCTCGTGATAAGGTTCGATGGGGCAGAGCGAGGAAGAGCAGGGTGATCGATGATAAGGAAAAGTCGATCACGGCTTATCATGAGGCGGGGCATACGCTGGTTCAGGCGTTACTTGATGACGCGGACCCACTTCATAAGGTGAGTATTATTCCTCGCGGGCCTATGGGCGGAGCGACTTTTGCGCTGCCTGAAAAGGACAGGACGATATTTACGAAAAGATATTGTATGGCCCTTTTGCAGGTTTGTTTCGGTGGTCGGATCGCTGAAGAGCTTTTCTGTGAGGATATATCCAGCGGAGCACAGTCTGATATTCAGCAGTCGACTAAGATAGCCAGGCAGATGGTTTTGACGTGGGGTATGAGCGAAGAGCTTGGCCCGATCAGCTATTCGGCAGAGGCCGGCTTTAATGAACAATCTTATATGCTGCCCGGCGAGAAGGAATACTCTGAAAAAACAGCTGAGGTGATCGACAGGGAAGTAAAAAAGCTGACAGATCTGGCGTATCATCACGCGAAGAAACTGATAGAAGAGCACCGGGATAAGACCGAAGGTATAGCTCAAGCTCTGCTTAAATATGAAACTCTCGATGCTGACGATGTTCAGTTGATCCTCGATGGCGGTGAATTGGATAAGCCAACAGTTGGCGAACTTCTGGCAGCAGAGCAGGCTAAAGGCGAAGAAAGTGAAGAAAGCGACGAAAGCGACGAAAGCGACGAAAGCGATAAGTCCTAAGCGATAAGTGATAAGCTATGTGGGGTAAAAAATTTATATTGTCGTTAGTGGTATTTTTTGGGCTGACAGCGTTTTGTGCTTATGGTGAGCAGCCGTCGTTTGAAATTGCCAGGCTTGACGAAGAATATTCCAAGGTGCATGTTGAGGCTGCACGGCAGAGCGATCAGGCTGGGGTGGCGGTTATCTTCGAGGGCAGCAGCGATCTTCATTTTTACGCCAAATCCGAAGCCCCTGACGGTTTTAAATTGATCAAATTAACGGTCGAGGCTGAGTCTAAAGATTTTGAATTCGGTGAAGCGGTGTATCCACGATGGTCGGTGTTTCGCGATCCCTTGGGTAATATGGTTGAGATATACTCCGAAGAATTCACTGTCTTTGTGCCGATCGAATCAGTTAAAGGTTCCGGCGGGGAGGTTGTTGTCACTATCTCGGGTCAGGCGTGTACAAGCAGCGTCTGCCTGCTGCCTTTTGAGACGAAGCTGGGAACAAACGTAGACTGGGCGCAGCGGCAGTTGTGGAAAGAAATTTATATTGAAAAAGCTGTTGATACGAAAGCTGTAATTGTCGGGCCCTCTTACTCGGTATGGTTCGCTCTTGTTTTGGCGGTGGTTGCGGGATTGAGTTTGAATATTATGCCGTGTGTCTGGCCGGTATTGCCGATCATCGTAATGCGTATAATCGAGCAGGCTAAGCAGAGTAAAGGTCGATCGATCGCGATGGGAGTTGCTTTTTGTTTTGGGATATTATTGTTCTTCGCTTGTCTTGCTGTGGCGAATATTATTTTGCAGATCGTTTACGGTACAGCGTTACAGTGGGGAGATCAGTTTCGTAACCCGGCGTTTGTTACTGCGATGGCGTTGCTGTTGATAGTTATGGCGTTGTTTATGTTTGGGGTTTTTTCAATAGGATTACCAGCGTCGCTGGCGGGCAAAAGCGGTTCTGGTAAAGGTTTTGCCGGTGCGGTCGGTATGGGATTTTTGGCAGCGGTGTTGAGTACGCCCTGCAGTTTCGGTATCCTCGGTGCGGCGTTTGCCTGGGCGCAGGGTCAGCCTTTATATCTTGGCACATTGGCAATAATGGCGATAGGTGCTGGTATGGCGGTTCCTTACGCGATACTGACTTCGATGCCTTCCTTATTGAAAAGATTGCCCAAAGCCGGTCGGTGGATGGAGTTGTTTAAGCAGACGTTGGGCTTTATCCTTTTGATAATCGCGGTAAAAATGGTTAAGGCGATCCCTGAGGTTGACAAGGTCAATGTTTTGTACTTTTCGGTTGTTCTTTCGTTTTGTGTCTGGATGTGGGGCGGCTGGGTTAATTATGGAACGAAGCTTTCTCGTAAAGTTTTGATCCGCTCGATAGCGGTTTTGTTGGCGGTTTTTTCGTGGCAGTTTCTTTTTGTCGAGGAGCTTGTGACATGGCAGGACTATGACGCGGAGTTGATAGAGCAAACTAAGCGGCAGGAAAGGCCGGTTCTTATTAAGTTTACTGCGGACTGGTGCTCATCCTGTGATGTCGCGGACAGGATGGTTTATCGCAACGAAGATATTGCCCAACTGATCAAGGAAAAAAATGTTTTGGCGATCAAAGCCGATACGACCAGAGACAATTATCCTGCGACGATAGTGTTGAAAGATGTTTATCATGAGCCCGCGGTTCCTGTGACTATTCTTTTCACTCCAGGTGAGGAAGAGCCGGTGAGATTGTACGGCAGTTTTTTTGGTAAGGAATTAAAGGGGCTGCTGGAATCGCTTCCTTAAAGAATACTGTTTATGGCAAAGAAGATTAAGGCCGATAAATCTGAGGCAACTGAGCGGGTTAGGAAAATCTTTCCCTTATTGGAAAAGGCTTATCCTGACGCTAAGATAGCTCTTAATTTTAAGAATCCTCTGCAACTTCTGATCGCGACGATTTTGTCTGCGCAATGTACCGATGTGCAGGTCAATATTGTTACTAAGGATGTGTTTAAGAAATATAAGACGGCTAAGGATTGGGCCAGCGCGAATATAAAGCAGATCGAGTCGGATATAAGGAGTACCGGCTTTTTCCGCAACAAGGCGCTTAATATCAAGAAGGCCTGTACAATACTAATTGAGCGGTTCGGCGGTAAAGTTCCGTCGACTATGGAGCAGCTTGTCGGGCTTAATGGGGTAGGCAGAAAGACGGCTAACGTGGTGTTAGGGAATGCTTTTGGGGTTCCCGGGATAGCCTGTGATACTCATGTTATTCGCCTGTCGCATCGTTTGGGGCTGTCGGAAAACCGCGATCCGGTAAAGCTTGAGCTTGATTTGGCCGAAATAGTACCTAAGAAGGACTGGACACAGTTTAGCCATCTTTTGATCTTTCACGGGCGAAACGCTTGTAAGGCACGTAAACCCGCATGTGAAAAATGTGTGATATCGAAATGTTGTCCTGCGGCGAATAAACCGGAATTGTGGTAAGTTACTCAAACTGACCGATGGTCAGTTTGAGAGTGTAAAAATCAAAAGTTAAAAATCAAAATTGCGGAAACCGCCTTTGGCGGATGGCTGATTTTATTATTGTTTTTGTGGCGGATAACATTTTGTTACGAAAGATGTTATGTTGATATAAGCTGTCGAAACGGTCAGTTTGAGTAATCTTAGTTAATGGAAATTTAATTATGATGGAGATTATTGAGAGTCCTGTAAAAGATATTTGGCGAATATTTCGTATAATGGCAGAATTTACGGAAGGCTATGAGGAACTTTCTTCTGTTGGGCCTGCGGTGTCTTTTTTTGGTTCGGCACGTACCGATAAAAAAGATGGTCGTTACTATGAACTTGCGCGAAAGACCGCTTATGAAATGGCCCGGGATGGGTTCGCAATTATCACCGGTGGCGGCGGCGGGATCATGGAAGCAGCCAACCGGGGAGCGGCAGAAGCTAAGGGTAAGAGTATAGGTCTTAATATAATTTTGCCAATGGAACAACGGTCCAACGATTATCAGAATATATCTCTGCACTTTCATTATTTTTTCTGCCGTAAGGTAATGTTTTTGAAATATGCGCACGGTTTTGTTGTTTTTCCAGGCGGATTCGGGACGATGGATGAATTCTTTGAATCGCTTGTTCTGATCCAGACTTTGAAGCAGGCATCTTTTCCGGTTATTTTGATGGGCAGTGACTTCTGGAAAGGGCTAATCGACTGGATGTCTGAAACGATGCTCAAGGAGTATGACTATATCTCTCCTGAAGATATGGATGTTTTTACGGTGGTAGATGATCCGAAAGCCGCGGCTAAGATCATAAAAGATTTCAAAAAGGCCAAGGGTCGCGTCGGAATAGAGTTTCCGTCAGGGATGAAAGAAAAATAGTTTATTCGTCGTTTGCCAAGCGTGATGCGTATTGCGTTGGTTGAACGCCGACTACGTCGGCAACTAATTTAAAGATTTTCTGTCTGGTCGAGGTGTTTTAGTAGATAGTCTTTTTTGGCCCCTCCCAGATGCTGCCATGGGAGTATCTGATTCCTATCGAATTGTTTTTGGGCGGCGGTGTCGATGTCGGTGTCGAATTTTTCAAAAGCCTTTCGCCATATTTCATAGTCAAAGCATTCGTTCCATAAATCGAATTTAGCACCGTTTCGCCATGCCTGTTCGATTATATCCGCCAGTCGCCTGTCACCTCGGCCTATTGCTGATTCAAGTGTACTGCGTTCTATATCGTGAAATTTAAACTGCAGGAATCGGGCGCGGAGTTTATCTTTTTCCTGAAGTATCAAGCGTCTCGCATCTTCAAAATATTTTTTGGGTTTTTGTCCGAGCCAGGCAAAAGGGGTGTGGGGTTTGGGGACGAACCAGCTTACGGCGGCGTTTATCTGTCCGGTTTTTCCGTCAACTTTTTTGCGAAGTTTTGCCAATTCGAACGATAATCTTGCGATCTGTTTTATGTCCTCTTCTTCTTCGCCGGGAAGGCCGACCATGAAGTATAGTTTCAGCCTTTGCCAACCAGCACGGTATGCGGCTTCTACGGCGGCGAAGAGGTCCTTGTCTTTTAAGGGTTTATTGGAAATTGTTCTGACCTTTTCGCTTGCCGCTTCGACGGCGATCGTTAGGCCGCCCCTTCGTACGGAAGTTATCAGCGTGGGAAGGATCTTTAATTGCTGGTCGACTCGCAGGCTCGGCAGTGACAGGCCGACATGTTTATCATGGAAGTACTCGTGTAATTTTGCGGTTAATTCTTCGAGGTTCGGGTAGTCTGCTGTCGATAAGGACAGTAAACTTACCGTATCAAAACCAGTGGCGGCGTAATTCGCTTTTGCCAGTTCGATGATCTTTTCGATGCTGCGGTAACGGATAGGTCTTTTGCAGAAACTTGCCTGGCAAAATCGGCACCGGCCTGGACAGCCCCGCATGATCTCGATACTTACCCGCTCATGGACGGCCTGTACGAATGGGACTATCGGGGCAAGCGGCACGGGGGCGTTTTCAAAGTCATCTACTACAGCGTTTTTGAATTTTATAGGCAGGTCGGGTTCGGTTGGGGCGAACGATTTTATTTGTGAATCGGCGTATTGGAATTCGTACAAAGCTGGTACGTAGGCCCAATCGAAATTTTTGGCGGCTTTGGTGAGAATCTGTTTTTTTGTTGAGCCTGCTTTTTTTTCGGTTTTTATCAAGTTGATAAGTTTGACGACAGCTTCTTCGCCCTGGCCGAGTACGAACAAGTCGATAAATTCGGCGATCGGTTCGCAGCAGTTTGCCATTGCCCCGCCTGCTATTATTAGGGGGTCGTCTTCGCTGCGAGCATTGGAGCGGACTTTTAGCCCTGCCAGATCGAGCATGTTCAAGACGTTAGTGTAGCAGAGTTCGGTGGTTAAGTTGAAGCCTATGATGTCGAAAGACTTTACGTCGGCTTTCGATTCCAGGCTGAATAGTGGGATGTTCTTTTTACGCAGAACCTCTTCGGCGTCGAGCCAGGGCGAAAAGACGCGTTCGGCGACGACGGCTTCGAGATTGTTTAAGATATCGTAGATGACAGCCAAGCCTGTATTGCTCATTGCCACTTCGTAGACGTCGGGGAAACATAGAGCGACGGTTAGTTCGCAATCCTCGATGTTCTTTTTGATCTGATTGATCTCGCCGCCGATATATCTGCCGGGTTTGCGGACGAAGTCGAGGAAATGTTTTTCGATCTGTTTATCTAAAAATATTATCTGCTTGTTGCTCATATTGGTATTATAGGTTGAATGGGGATTAATTTCTATTGATTATTGTCGCGGTTTTGATTATCTGTTATAAATTGTCGAAAGGATTTTTATGGATAGTAAGAGATATAAGATTTTGATTGGGATTATCGCGGCTGGGTGCCTGATTGGGGCGGTGGTATTTCTTTGGCTGCAAGCTAACGTAGAAGCTGACAGTGGGTATCGAGTTGTGATGGGGACATTTGCCCGTGTGGTGGTTGTTGCGAAAGATTCGACTGCTGCGCAGGATTGTATTGACTCGGCGATGGCAGCAATTGAAAAAGTTGACGAACTGATGAGCGATTATAAGGAGGATTCTGATATAGGGATTTTGAATCGTGAGGGGTTTGCTGAGGTTAATGAATGGACGTTCGAGGTTTTGCAAAGGAGTGTCGAATTCAGCAGGATAAGTGACGGCAGTTTTGATGTTACGGTTGGGCCTTTGATGGAGCTTTGGCGCAGGGCGTCTGAGGCGAATTCTCTGCCGAGTGAAAAAGAATTGGCAGCGGCACGAGCCAGAGTTGGCTATGAAAAACTGCTGCTCGATGCTAACGAAAGAAGTGTTCGGTTCGCGGTAGATGGGATGAAGGTTGACCTGGGTGCGATCGCCAAAGGATACGCGATCGATAAGGCTGTCGAAGCGATGCGGCTTAAGGTAGCTGTCGGGGGGATGGTCGATATCGGTGGTGACATACGCTGTTTCGGTAAGGCGTTAGGGGGCAGGGATAATTGGATGATAGGTTTGCAGGATCCTAATTTGGGTAGCGAACTTATGTTGATCGTGAAAGTCTCGGATGCGGCGGTGGCGACCAGCGGGGACTATCAGCAGTTTATTTTGATCAAGGGTAAACGGTATGGCCATATTATTGACCGGTCGACTGGTACAAGTGCGGACGATCTATCGAGTGTCACTATCATTTGTCCAAGTGCGACCGATGCGGATGCTTTGGCGACGACGGTTTCTGTGATGGGGCGTGAGAAAGGGATTGCCTTGATCGAAACACTGCCGGAAGTCGAAGCGATATTGATATCGGCGGGGCCGGAATACAGAATCACAAAGAGCAGCGGTGCACAAAGATATATCAAATAATTGTTATTATACCTTTGCCTTGGGGGCGGGTTTTTGTTTTGGCGGCCTTGGTGCCGGGGCCGACTTTCCGCGATAGACTATTACACCTGTTGGACATTTTGTCATGGCGGTTTCGGTTTGCTCGGTTGGTTGGTAACTCTCGTAATTTAGTTTTGCCAGGAAATTATCAACGGCGAAAAGGTCGGTCTGTTTGACGCACAGACCACAACCTATACAGCCGACTTTGCACATTGAGCGGGTGTTCCTGCCGGACTCTTTGCTGTTACACGCAACGGTCATCATGTTCTCGGTTGTAAAGGGTACCATTTCAATCAGGTCGCGCGGGCACGCCTTTGAACAGGCGGTGCAGCCTGTACATTTTTCGTAGTCTACGGTTGCCAGACCGTCGACTATGTGCAGTGCATCGAATTTGCAGGCGTTTACGCAGTCGCCGAAACCCAGACAGCCGAACTTGCAGGCTTGCGCATTTGGTAGAGCATTCGCGGCGGTGCAGCTTGGGATGCCATGGTACTCGGCAAGGTATGTTCTGTCATTTGTGTTGGCACGGCAGTGGACGATGGGTCTTTGAGGTGCGCCTGCGCTGCTGACTTCGAGATTCAAAATTTCGGCGATTTTTGCAGAAGTTTTATCTCCGCCTGGCGTACATTTACCGAGCAGTTCCGGGTTTTCGTGTACGGCTTTTGCGTATTGACTGCAACCGGCGAAGCCACATGCGCCGCAGTCGATATGAGGCAGGGCTTCGTGGATATGCTCTATTTGGGGGTCGACTTCGACTTTTAGTTTTTCACTTGCGATCAGTAGTACAAAAGCGAAGACAGATCCCAGCCCCAGCATAGTTATACCTGCCGGCCAAGCGTTATTCCATAAATCGAAAACAGCAGCTAATATCATATTATAAATTCCTATTTTTTTGACAGGATTACAGGATTAAGTTGATAATCTTGTTACAATCATTTTTGTTTTAGAGCAATTTAATTTTTCGTGTTCGCTTTATGCCTGTTGCGGCTTCGGCTGTCGGCATCAGAAATACTCACCCTACAATAAGTAGAGTTGCGTTTTCTTCCTTGCCAGCCTTGTCCTCACGACGGCCTAAATGCGAACAGAAAATATTAAAATGCTCTAGGTTCTGGATTCCCGCCTTCGCGGGAATGACAGTTTATTTAAATAACAGTTTATTTTATCATACCTGCGAAGCCCATGAATGCCAGCGTTAAAATTCCGGCGGTTATCAGGGTTATCGGGGCGCCTTTCAAGGCTTTGGGTACGTCTGCCATGAGCAGGTTCTCTCGGATACCCGCCATGATGCAAATCGCCATAGTAAAGCCTATCCCGGCTCCGAAGCTCAGTACTACAGCTTCTGGAAGGTTGTCGATCTCCCACAGGTTAATGAAAAGGCACAGTCCTAAGATCGCACAGTTGGTAGTTATCAGGGGCAGGAAGATGCCGAAACTTTCGTAAAGAGCAGGGAAGAACTTTCGCAGGTACATCTCGACAAGCTGGACGGCACCTGCGATGACCAATATGAAACAGACATAACGGGTGATTTCCAGGCCCAGCCTCATGAGTATCATGTGGTCGATCATCCATGTGAGCGTTCCGCTTAGCGTGACGACGAAAGTTACTGCCATCCCCATGCCGAAAGCCATATCTATTCTGCCGGAAACGCCGAGATACGGACAGATGCCGAGAAATTTGGTCAGCACCAGGTTATTGACGATAACCACGGAGATAAATGCCATCAGCAGAATACTAATTGTATCCATATAATAATTCCTTTTTATGCTTTGTTTTCTGTAACTTTGTTAACCAGTCCGAGCATCAGGCCCAGGGTTACGAATGCTCCTACCGGCATGCTCATCGCCGCCCATGGGACAAAGGCCTGCGGCATTACTATCACTTCGAAAATCATTCCGGTCGAAAGTAATTCCCTCACCGCCGCCAGTACGCACAATGTCAAGGTAAAGCCAAGCCCCATGCCGATCGCGTCGATGATACTGACGAGCATGTTATTTTTACTTGCGCATGCTTCAGCTCTGCCGATGATGATACAGTTTACGATTATCAGGGGCACATACGGGCCGAGCACTTCGCTCATTGTGGGCTGAAATGCTTTTAGGAACAGATCGGCGATAGTGACAAATGTCGCTATCGTCAGTGTAAAGATAAGTATCCTCAGGTGCGGCTTTAAGAGATCGCGCATAAGGCTTACAACGATATTGCTGCAGATCAATACGAAGATCACGCACATTCCCATAGTCAAAGCCGGCTTGACAGCGGCGGTAACGGCGAGCGTCGGGCACATGCCCAGCAGGAGCCGAAAGACCGGGTTCTCTTTCCAGAGGCCTACGATAAAAGTCTGGCCCAACGCGGGAGTGTTTTCATTTGCCATTATCTATAAATCCTTGTCTTTGCAATGTTTGTTTTATTGTGTCGGTATAGGTGTTGAATATATTGACGACAGCATCGCTGCTGACGGTAGCGCCGCTTATAGCGATGATCCGGCTGTCGATCTGTCCTGCATCGCCAACTTTGCTAAGTTCGATATTACCAGTTGGGGCGAGCTTGAATTGGTTTTGGAAGTAGTCGTACTTGATCCTGTCGCCAAACCCTGGGGTTTCGTTACTGGCGAGGACTTTGAAGCCGAAGAATTTTTCTGATTTTCTGTCAGTTGCTATGACCAGTTTGATCTTGTCGGCAAAGCCAGGTCCGATGGCGATGAATGCAAAGCCAACGGTTTGGCCGTTATCGTCGAGAGCTTTGTAGATGGTCGTTTTCAATTGTTTACCCTTTGAGCCTTCTACCACGGCGTCTTGTACCGCAACCTCGAAAGTATTGGCATCGGTAATGAGTTGGCTCATGAGCGTGTTGAGCTTGTCTTTTTCGTTTTGTTTTATCATAGGGTCAAGCGCCGCGTTAGTAACTGCTATCAGCAGACCGAAACAAAAAGCAGCGACAATAAGCAGCCAGCTCTGTTGAATGAAAAATTTTATTTTAGACATTTGGCTTACCTCCAACTGGTATAACTTTACAGAGCCTGTCGATCAGTGGGGTGACGGCATTCATTAAGAGAACCGCGAACATTACGCCCTCAGGGTATTCACCGACGATCCTGATAAGCATTATAATGGCTCCCATTCCGACGCCGAATATCCACATTCCTTTTGTAGTCAAAGGCGCGGTGACCGGGTCGGTAGCGATGAAAAAGGCACAGATCAATAATCCGCCGCTGGTCAGGTGGACCAGAGGCGATATATAAGCATCTGAATTTATAAAGTATGCGATAGCGGAAAAGGTAAAAGCTGAAACCAGTACGGCCAGCGGGATGTGGAAGTTTATCGTTCGTCTTATCAGCAGATAAATTCCTCCAATGATAAATGCCAGTGCGCTAGTTTCGCCAAGACATCCACCAACTCCACCGTAGAAGGTCGGCTTTAACTGTTCGTTGACAACCGCAGTTTCGCCTTTGCCTTTAACAGCTTCTTTGCTCAGTGCCAGGGGCGTTGCCTGGGTTATCGCAGTGGTATTTTCCGGTGACATGACAGGCATTTTAGAATCGATCGTAGACGGCAGCGTCCAGGTAGTCATCAGTACGCCGAACGAAGCTGCCAGGAAAGTTCTGCCTACCATGGCGGGGTTGAATATGTTGGCGCCGAGTCCGCCGAAAACCATTTTGCCGATAGCGATCGAGGCAACACTTCCTATTATAGCGGCCCAGAAAGGTATTGCCGGCGGCAGTGACAGTGCCAGGATTATTCCTGTGACTACGGCACTGAAATCGCCGAGCGATTCGAATGGGTTTGGCTTTTTGCATATCAGATTGCAAACCCACTCGGTCGTGACAGCGGTGATTACGCATGTTGCGATAAGGATGAGTGCGTACATGTGGAAATAGTATCCGGCGAAAGCGATTGCCGGGATTAAGCCGATAATGACGTCGATCATTACCGTCCGGGTCGAAAGCGGCCCGCTGATATGCGGCGAAGGAGAAACTGCTATATTTTTTAACATTTGGCCTTTCCTTTTTAAAAACTTTTGACAGGATCAACTTGATCAACTTGATTTTTTATCCCATCGCTTGCGATCAGGTTTTTTTTGGTATTTTTAAAAAGATCCTGTTTAATCCTGTTATCCTGTCTAAAAAATAAATTTATTTTGGCATTTTTTTGTTTTTTCTGGCGACGAAAATCTTGCCTGTCTTTATGTATCCGGTCAATTCTATGTTTGCAGGACATACGTAACTGCAGCCGCCGCATTCAATGCAGGCTGACATGAAATAACTCTGGGCGACGTCGTAAAGCTCGTGCTTGACAGCATGCGCTATCCTGGTCGGGTTTAAATGTTCGGGGCAGATATCAAGGCACCTTCCGCATCGGATGCATGGTGTTTGTTGTTTTGCGAATTTGGCTTTTCCGATCTGGTCTTTTGTCAGTACCGTTATTGCACCGGAGGCCTTGGTGATCGGCGTTGCTAAATCCGCGATGGCAATACCCATCATCGGTCCGCCGAAAACTACCTTTGCCGATTTCTCGGTTACTGAACCGCAGAACTCTATGAGCTCGCCGGCTGGGGTTCCTATTGGTACATAGAAGTTACCCGGGTTGGCGATCGCCTGGCCGGTAACTGTTACGACTCGGTGTGTCAGCGGTGAATTATTAATGACCGCATTGGCGATAGCTGCTGATGTCGCGACGTTTAGTACGAGCACGCCGATCATCGGCGGGATACTTCCTGTGGGGACATCTTTGCCCAGCACCGAGCGTATCAATTGTCTTTCTCCGCCTTGCGGGTATTTTGTTTTTAGTGGGATGACTTTAATATCATTGTTGGGTTTTGCGTTCAGGGTGTTATTCATTGCTTTTATTGCGAGAGGCTTGTTGTCTTCTATGCCAATGAATACCTCAGAGCAGCCGGAAGCTTTTTTAGCGAGTTTGATCCCTGCGATGACCTGCTCAGTTCGTTCGAGCATCATACGGTAGTCGCAGGTGATATAGGGCTCGCACTCACAGCCGTTAATGATCATAGTCTTTTTTGGCATATTCGGATTGGGCTGTAGTTTTACTTGTGTCGGAAAGCCTGCACCGCCCATTCCCACAAGCCCTGCATTTCGGGCAGCTTCGCATATCTGTTCAGATGAATATTTGTTTTCGTCAAAGCTGTCGAGTTTTATGGACTCAAGATTTTTTTGCGGATTGTTTTCAGGATCAACATCGATGACTATAGCAGGACTGCGCCCCATAACAACGTGGGAGGCGAGAGTGATGTCTTTTACCCTGCCGTTAACAGGAGAGTGTACCGGTGCGCAAACAAATGCGTCGCTGTCGCCTATTTTTTGTCCGGCCTGCACGGAGTCGCCCTTTTTGACCAACGGCTGACACGGGGCACCGATGTGCTGGCTTAGCATTATAGTGAGCTGTTTTGCAGTCGGTCCAGGCTTGATAGGACAGTCACAGGTTAGGTCCTTGCATTGAGGAGGATGTACTCCGCCTGGAAAAGTTTTTTTTGTTTTTGTGTTCATAATATTGTTGTTCGGTATTTATAATTCCTTTTCACAGCCATCCCATAGGAAATCAACTATAAGAGTTCTTCTAAAATAGCGGCTTCTGAGTTACACTATAATCGCAAAAAAATAGGAGTAACTCATGAAGCCAGCTAAACATAACTATACCATTCTCAAGCAAATATGCCAGCATATTCCAGCTCATCTTGTTCCAAAACTTGCCCGATCTTTCGGGATAAACAAAAAAGCTCGATCTTTTTCGCCTTGGTCGCATGCAAACCGCATTCGAGACCCAAATATGGCTCAAGCTCTTTTCTGGGATGTGCTGTCCCATATCCA
>JBHPGW010000065.1:0-13715 GCA_042569785.1 Planctomycetota bacterium
CACCCAGCCACATGCGGTGGTTAACACCAATTTACAGAACAAAGTTTACACTACCCACGAGTTTCTTACAGGGACAACAATTGCCATCGCGGTGATACTTTTGGTGCTATTGGTTAGTCCAAAAAACGGCAGCAAAACCTTTGGCTTTGTTCGAAGATGTCCTGTGTGTGATCATCGATTGATTAGCAGAGGAAGTTATTGCAGTGAGTGCGGAAGTAAAGTATAATACAGAAGTGTAGTGGCAAAGGTGTAGTACTTTCTTAGATCGCTTTTTGAAAATCGTTTTAGCGGGAGTTCAAGATAGCCCGTAACACTACACTTTTGACTACACTTATACGGCTGTATTTAAGGGTATTTAACGGTTTTTACTGTGTTTGGTGATTTTGTAAGTACTGTTTTTAACTTAATTTAGAGGATTGTAGCAATTTGCCGGGATGCTCGACACGCAGGAGGTCGTTGGTTCAAGTCCAATACCGCCCAATTTTAAAGCTTTGTTTTTAAGTTAAAAACAAGGTTTTGCATTTTTTACCAGCCTCTTTAATAGTTCCCTGGTCCTCCTTTTCTGTGGTGGCACGGTGTATTTGCTTGTAACTGTGGCGAGTAAATAATGTTGGCTGGAGTGGGCAAAAATGCTATAGTATCCTGAGGCGATTCGGGGCGAACTCAAATCCTGAGGCGTAGTTTTGGATACTGAAATGATTGACATTCCGAGTATGATAATGGTTGGTGCGGCTGAGAGAAATGTCGGCAAAACAGAATTTGTCTGTTCATTGATCGGTAAGTTCGGTTCGCAGCATAAGATTGTCGGCATAAAAGTGACCCCGATAGAACTGCCAGAAGCTGACAGTCTCTGCGGCGAAAAAGGCAGCGGCGTATGTTCGGCAGATGGAGACAATTTCTGCATTACCCAGGAAACAGATGTTCGATCGGATAAAGATACATGCAAAATGCTGGCCTCTGGTGCGAGTAAAGTTTTCTGGGTGCGAGCTTTAAAGGGCCATCTCAAACAAGCCCTGGTCGCGTTACAGGAGCTTATTGACGAAGATGCCGTTTCGGTATGTGAGTCTAACAGCCTTCGTGAAATTGTTGTGCCGGGTTTGTTCTTTATGTTAAAAGCCAGGGCTGGCGGCAGCGGCAGCAGGGTTTCTGCTCGAAAGGTTAGTCCGTACGTTGACAGAATGGTCGGTTTCGACGGCAGTAATTTTGACATTGATCTCGACCAGATCGAATTAGTTAAAGGCAGATGGGTTTATAAAATGGATGCGATGAAGGATCATCGTTAATTTGTTGCGGAGTAGAAAGATGTTGGAATTTGGCAAGGCTTTGGAAGCTGTTCTTGCTTCAGTGAGCCGGCTTGGTACTGAGCGAGTAGACTTTGGCGGTGTCTTAAACCGGATACTGGCAGAAGATATTAAATCGGATATGGACATTCCGCCGTTTAATAAATCAGCGATGGACGGTTATGCCTGCAGAATGGCCGATCTTGGTAGTGAACTGACGGTGATCGAGGTAATTCCGGCAGGTACTGTCTGCCAAAAAACTATTCAGCAGAACCAGTGTTCAAAAATCATGACAGGTGCCATGGTCCCCAAAGGCGCCGATTGCGTAATCATGGTAGAGTATGTTGAAGAAGCAGCCAAAGACAGAATCCGCTTTGTTGGGCACAAGAGTTCTGATAACATTTGCCTAAAGGCTGAAGATATCAAGGCCGGCGAGGTTGTCCTGTGCAGGGGCACGAGGTTAAGGCCGCAGCATATCGCGGTTTTGGCTTCAACAGGCAATACGCAGCCTTTGGTTTTTAAGGCTCCTAAAGTTTCGGTTATCGCAACAGGCAGTGAGTTGGTCGAGCCTGCGGATAAGCCCGGCCTGTCTCAGATACGTAATAGTAACAGTTTCCAGCTGGCCGCCCAGATCGAAAGTATACAGAGTGCCGCGATAAATTATGGTGTTGCAGGTGATACCGTCGAGCAGATCGACATTGTTTTTAAGCAGGCTATCAGGCAAAGTGATGTTGTTATCGTTTCAGGAGGTGTCTCGGCTGGTGATTTTGATTTTGTTCCGGACATACTCAGGCAAAACGGTGTGAAGTTGTTGTTCGAGAAGATCGCTATAAAACCCGGTAAGCCTACGGTTTTTGGCACTTGCGGCGGCAGGTATTGTTTTGGTCTGCCCGGTAATCCGGTCTCAACGTTTGTGCTCTTTGAGATACTGGTTAAGCCTTTTTTGTATAAATTGATGGGCTGCGATCATAAGCCTCTTAATATTCAGATGCCATTGGATGAATCTTTGCTTAGGAGGAAAGCTAAAAGGCAAAGATGGCTTCCTGTTAGAATAACAGACAACAGCACGGTTAAGCCGGTGATATATCATGGCTCTGCACATATTAATTCTCTTTGCGGTGCGGACGGCCTGGTTTGTATGGATATAGGCGTTACTGAAATTAAAAAGGGGCAACCGGTTGCGGTCAGGCTGATATAATTATGATGGGCAGCCCCAAAGTCCGGATTCCATGGGCGTTCAGTGAGCGAGTGACAAAAACAAATACAAAAAATTGGAGGTCAAAACATATGCACCAGTCAAAAGGCATGATAGATGTAAGCGGTAAGGATATTACCGCCAGAACCGCAAAGGCAAGCGGCTCTATTTGCCTTAGCGAAGAGGCCTTTGAGGTTGTTAAGCACGGCAACTCTGTCAAAGGCGATGTCCTGACCGTAGCAAAGATCGCGGCTGTACAAGCGGTCAAATCAACACCATCGATTATTCCGCTTTGTCACAGTATTGAGATCGATGGCGTTGATGTCGATTTTGTATTGAGCGACGATGCCAAAGCCGTTTCTGTAACTGTAACGGTAAGGTCGACAGGCAAAACAGGTGTCGAAATGGAGGCATTGACTGGCGCAAGCGCCGCGTGTCTGACAATTTATGATATGCTCAAATATACCGGCAAAGAAATGACCGTTACCGAGATTAAACTGCTCGAAAAAACCGGCGGAAAATCCGGAAACTACAAAAGAGAAAATTAACAAAAAAACTAAAAATACCGAGCAGCTTGCGGAACAATATCAGGGGGTTTTGCGAATGTGACAGTTTCTATTAACCGCTTTGCCTGCTATGGCGAAAATTCTTACTGATCGATAAGGGCAGGATTTTTTTAAATTTCAACTGTATAATGCAATTAAAGAATATTGAATAATTGACTATCTTCCAGTAGAATAAGAGTTTGCGATTTATGTGACAATTTGATGTGGATGCGAGAGAAACAGGCAATGAAGTTTAGAGGTGGATATGACATTTTGCTTGACGGTAGGCCGAAAGCGTCGGTAGAGCGATTGCCGGAACCTGGCGTTCTTTACTTCCCTTTGAAGAGCCGTCGTTTTAGTTTCAGCGATATCTGTGTTAAGCAGGATCAGCACGTAGATGCCGGCGATGTTTTAGCGAGTGATCCGGATAACTTTTCGGTTCCGCTTTTAGCTTCCCGAGGCGGAACTGTTAAGCTCGATGAGCTTGAAGGTCATATCGTTTTGAAAGATATTTCGCCGCTGTCAGAAAAAGTTTTCGTTTCTGAAAAAGATATTCCTCATATAGTTGACCGGGCAGGAGTCGCAGGTTCTAAGCGACAAAAGTTATTGTCACTGGGCGCATGGCAGTTCTTTTCTGATGCTTATACAGGTCAGTTGCCGGACCCCTTCGGCAGGGCTCAGGCGGTTATTGTATCGACCGTAAGTCTCGAGTCTTTTGCAGCTCGCGGTGATGCGCAATTGAAGGATCGGCTTTTGCAGTTTACCAGGGGCCTTGAACATTTGCAGTCTCTTCTGGAATATCAGTCGATCTATCTTGTTATGCCGGACATTAAGTCTGAGTTCGCGACGGTAGTTCGAGAGCATATACGCGGCTATGCGTGGGTGAAACCGATCGAAATTCCAATGAAGTACCCGTCGGATAATTTTAATATACTTGCCAGAAAGCTTGGCCTTAAAAAAGACAACGGTTCTATTTGGTCAGTTCGTACAGAAGGTATCCTGGCCGTTGACCACGCTTTGACGGTTTCAGCGCCGTGCTTATCCAGAACAATTTCGCTTGGCGGCCCGGCAGTGAAATCGCCATCCCATCTAAAAGTTATAACTGGTTATCCGATTAGAGATATTGTCGAGGCCGGGACATCGAGCGATCAGGTGCGAATAATCGATGGCGGAATGCTGACGGGCCGGACGATAACAGATGATAATGCAGGGCTGGATACTGAGTGCAGGGGTTTGACGATATTAGCAGAGCACACAGAAAGGGAGTTTCTTGGGTTTACGCGGCCTGGGTGGGACCGTAAGTCATATAGCGGATGTTTTTTGAGTTCGTTGCGAAACGCTTTTCGTGAAAGGCTGACTACAGCAGTACGCGGCGAGTTGCGGCCTTGTATATCGTGTAATTTTTGCGAGGAGGTTTGTCCCGCGGGTATTATGCCTTATCTGCTGCATAAGTATTTGTACGGTGACATGCTTGAAGAACTCGAGCAGGCTCGGGTCGATCTTTGTGTAGAGTGCGGATTGTGTTCTTTTGTTTGTCCGTCAAAGATCGAGCTTAGAGAACAGTTTATAGATGCCAAGGAGCTTATAGAAAAAGAAAAAGCGGAAATACTCGCTGAAAAGGCGCGACAGGAACAGATTCGACAGGAACAAGAAAAACGGCGTCAACTGGCTGAGGAGGGCGACTAAGTGAAATTATTACGTAAGATGTTAGAAAAGGCCCGGCCGGTTTTCGAAAAGAATAGCAAACTTGGTATTTTCAGGCCTATCTACGAAGCGATGGATAATTTCTTTTTTGCGCCGTCGACGAAAACACTGGCAGCGCCTTATGTTCGCGATCCGCTTGATATCAAGCGGCTTATGTCGATGGTGATAATTGCGCTTGTACCGTCTCTGTTTGCGGCGTTTTATTTTTTCGGTTGGCGTATGGTCGCGATGATCATGGTCTCTTACATGGCAGGCGGAGCGGTCGAAGTAGCGTTTGCGATGATACGCAAGGAAGAGATTTACGAGGGGTTTTTGGTTACGGGTATGATATTCCCTCTAATCCTGCCGCCGACACTGCCCTTGTGGATGGTAGCTTTGGGGGTTGCGTTTGGGGTTTTTGTGGGCAAAGAGCTGTTTGGCGGTACAGGCAGAAACATCTTTAACGCGGCGATCGTGGGCAGATGTTTTTTGGCTCTTGCCTATCCGGCTAAGATGAGCAGCAGTTGGATGACTCCAGGCAGCGGTGTAACAGGGCGTATGTTTGAGTATGTCGGTTCTTCGAGTGTCGATGCTGTAAGTCAGGCGACGCCGCTTGTTCTTGCAAAACAGGGACAATTGACTGAATTGTCAGATATGTTTTTAGGCAATATTTCGGGCAGTCTGGCTGAGACATCAGCTATTGCAATTATTATTGGCGGAGTATTTTTGCTTTTTACACGTGTAGCCAACTGGCGTACGGTTGTTAGTATTTTAGGTTCGGCTGGATTGTTAGCGGCGATATTGCATTATAACGATTCAGTCAGGTTTGCACCCGCTGTTTGGCATTTATGTGCCGGCGGGCTGTTATTCGGTGCGTTTTTCATGGCCACCGATCCGGTGACAAGCCCGGCCAGTAATGGCGGTAAGATAGCCTATGGTATAGTAATCGGTGTCACGACGATGCTGATACGTAATTTTACCGGTTATGTCGAAGGTGTGACATTCGCGATTTTGTTAGGCAATATTATGGCTCCGATCTTTGACGAGATCGCTTTTAAAGTTCGGCTGGAGAGTTTGAAGAATGAAGGGTAATTTTTATACACTTGGGTTTGCCGCGGTTTTAGGGGCTGTTTGCGCTTTGCTTTTAACCGTAACGGCAAGTTTTACACAGCCCTACCAGGATGCTAATAAAGAGGCAGAGGAAAGGCTGAATATCCTAAAGGCATTGAACGTGCCTTTGGCCCCTGGCGTAACTGCCGGTCAACTTGTCGAGATATTTAATGCTAATGTTCAAACGCAAATTCAGGCAGGTGAAGAATTATATTTATATTCACCGCCCCAGTCAGGCGGAACAGTCGAGGCGGTTGCGGTTCGTTTTTCAGGCCCTGGTTTGTGGGGGCCGATCAAAGGCTTTCTCGCGCTGGAGTCTGACAGGCGAACGATTCGCGGTATAACGTTTTATGAGCAGGAGGAAACCCCCGGTCTTGGCGGTGAGATCGTATCGGCAGGGTTCAGGCAGCAGTTTGTAGGCAAAAAGATCGTGGCTCAGGACAGCAGCGCTGGTGTTGTTATTCGAGTCGGGGGCAGTAGTTTGAGCAATGGTGTCGATGCCATAACCGGTGCTACGATGACTTGTGATAAAGTGCAGGCAATGCTTAATGATGTGATTAAGTTAATCGTTGAGGAGTCCAACTAAAATGGCCAATAAACAACAAGGCGGCTGTTCGTCATGCGGAGGTATTTGCGGTGGCAAGGGTTTATTGACCCTCAAGGACGGTGCATGGACGAACAATCCTCTGGCGATTCAGGTGCTGGGGATTTGCTCTGCGCTTGCGGTTACGAATCGTCTGGAAAATTCACTTGTTATGGGGGCGGCTCTTATCTTTGTCTGCATTGGCTCGAATCTGTTTGTGTCTTTGCTGCGTAAGTATACCCCGCATCGAATTCGTATGATCGCCGAAGTGGCTATTATTGCCACCTTTGTAATACTGTTCGATCAGTTTCTAAAAGCCTTTTACTGGGATATGTCCAAGCAGCTTGGGCCTTATGTGGGGCTTATTATTACCAACTGTATCGTTATGGGCAGGGCCGAAGCGTTCGCTTTGCAGAATCCGCCTGTTCTGTCGATAATTGACGGGGCGGCCAATGGTTTTGGTTATGCTGTTATATTGGCTGTTATTGGTTTCTTCCGGGAATTGTTTGGTACTGGTAAGGTTATGGGTTTTGATCTGCTGTCTGAGTCATGGTATACGCCGAACCAGTTAATGATTTTGGCACCGGGGGCATTTTTCGCACTTGGCATTATTATCGCGGTCTTCAATTTTATGAAAGGCCCCGAAACTGAGGAGAGTAAATAATGAACGAGACCTCCGCTTTAGTGATATTGATCGCGGCGATATTTACGAATAATATCCTGCTGACTAATTTTCTTGGTATGTGTTCTTTTATCGCGTGCTCTGGTCAGATCAGAACGGCAGTAGGTCTTGGTACCGCTGTTACGTTCGTAATGACGATGACCACGATGCTCAATTTTGTGATCTATCATTTTGTGATTACGCCTATGGGCCTTGATCATCTTACACTTATTATCTTTATCGCGGTCATTGCCGCTTTTGTTCAGCTTGTCGAAATGTTTGTCGAAAGGTTCAGCCCGAAGCTCTACTTCGCACTTGGGATATTTCTGCCTTTGATCACAGTTAACTGTGCGATTTTAGGTGCGTCTTTGTTCATGATAATTCGCAGTTATAATTTTCTTCAGTCTGTTGGTTTCGGCCTTGGGGCCGGGCTCGGTTGGGCAGTGGCGATTATTCTAATGGCCGGCCTTAGACAGAAAATGAGATATAGCAATATTCCCGAGCCGTTTAGGGGCGTACCTATCGCTATGATCGTTACATGTGTGCTGGCTATGGCGTTTATGGGTTTTGCGGGAATGGTTTCGATACAATAGGAGTAGTTGATGATTTATTTGTGCTCGGTAACAGCTTTTACGGGTTTGGTAGTCGTATTGGCAGCGTTCCTGATGGTCGCCGAACGGTTTCTGGTCAATTATGGGATATGCAAACTCGATATAAATGTCGGCGAAGAACCGCTTGAGGTTGATGGAGGCCAGACACTGCTTGCAAGTCTCTATGCCAACGAGATATTCATCCCGTCAGCGTGCGGCGGTAAAGGTACCTGCGGACACTGTAAGATCACCGTAACAGCCGGCGGAGGACCGGTACTGCCTACTGAAATATCCTTACTTACACGAAAGGAAGTCCGTTCAAACATACGTTTGGCATGCCAGGTCAAGATTCGCGAGGATATATTCGTTCGTATTCCCGAAGAGCTTTTGAATGTTAAGATGTTTACTTCTACGGTCGAAAGTACCATTGACCTGACGTATGATATAAAAGAGATACGCATGCGATTAGATGAGCCAGTTGATATCTCGCATCGGCCTGGCCAATATGTCCAGATTCAGGCTCCTTCGCCTGACGGTGATGTCTACCGTGCTTACTCGATCAGTTCGCCAACGTATGAATCCAACGTAGTTGAACTTAATGTAAGGCTCGTTCCTGGCGGGATCGCTTCGACATATTTGCACAATTTACAAGTCGGCGATACCGTTAACTTCACAGGGCCATACGGTGAGTTTGAACTGAGCGAAGACCCTTCGACTGAGGTTATCTGCGTTGGAGGCGGCTGTGGGATGGCGCCGATGAAAAATATCATTTACAGTATTTATGACCGCTGGCAGGAAAGAAGTTGCTGGCTGTTTTTCGGATGCAGAACTACTCAGGATATATTTTACCTTGAGCAATTTCAGCAATTGGCTAAAGAACATCCGAATTTCCATGTCGTATATGCCTTGTCTGACGAATTGGCCGAAGGAGAAAAATGGGATGGCGAGACAGGATTTATTCATCTGGCTGCCGATAAAAATCTTAAAGAAAATATCGCAAGACAGGCGTTCCTTTGCGGACCGCCTTTGATGATCGAAGCGGTAACAAAGGTTCTTTTGGAAAAAGGTATTGCTGCTGACGATATATTCTATGACGAATTTTAAGTGTGAAGTGACAATTAAAGGCTCAGGTTAAATGAATCTTGAACAGATATATCAACCGATCTCTGATGATCTGGAAAAAGTGGAGCGTTTTTTGCAAGTCTCCATTAAGGAATCAAAAAACCCCTCAATTCTCAAAATGAGTCAGTCTTTATTGGAAACCGGGGGTAAAAGATTAAGGCCTGCGCTTGTGATCCTTTCCGAACGTGCCGCTTCGGTCGGTAAGGATAACAGAAGCGATAATGACCAGCTTATCCGATTGGCAACGGCGGTGGAAATGATACACATAGCTTCTTTGATCCATGACGACGTTCTCGATGGGGCTACAATGCGCCGCGGCAAACCTACTATCAACGCCAAATTAGGCGATGATGTCTCGATCATATTCGGTGATTTCGTGTACTCAAAAGCGTTTGAACTAATCGGTAAATGCAGAAACTCGGATCTGTTTGAGTGCATATGTCAGGCTATATATGTAATGTGCGAGGGAGAATTGACCCAGGTTTGCCATAGAGGCGATTTGGAGTTGCCTAAAGATACCTATATTGCTATAGTAGAGAAAAAGACAGCTTCGTTATTCGCGGCCTGCTGCCAGGGGGGAGCGATCATAGGAAATCACAACGGGGCGGTTCAAAAGGCATTGAAGGATTTCGGTCTGAATTTCGGAATAGCCTTTCAGATCGTAGACGATTGTAAAGATATTGTTAGTGAAGAGAGAATTCTTGGCAAGCAGCCGGGACAGGATGTAACTGCCGGCGATATGACATTGCCATTGTTAAATTTGCTTGAGGTTGCTGATCCATCTGGAAGAGATCAGATCAAAAGGATATTAGGGTCTGCAATGGATAAACGTAATCTGAAGAAAATCAGAAAGATGCTTGTTGAGACAAAGGCCTTGAATTCGACACAAAAAACCGCTCTTTCTTATATTGATCACGCAAAGCAGGAACTTAGGGGACTTGAAAACTCAGACTATAAAAAGAGTTTGTGTTCTCTGACCGATCGTGTTAGTGAAGATTTCTTTAATTTTATGAGGTGACTTATGGCAAATGAAAAGATTTTAATAGTAGATGACGATCTGGATCTTACCAAGGCACTTAAAGTGGTACTCGAAAGTGAGAACTACAGTGTTTCTACCGCCTCTAATCGAGAAGAGGGCTTAGAGAAGATCAAAACGGACCCGCCGGATATGGTCATACTGGATGTCATGATGTCCACTTGGCAGGATGGGTTTGAAATGGCAAGAGAATTAAAGAAAGATGCAAAACTTGCTGAGAAGATGTCTATCCTGATGTTTACAGGCATAAGTGACAAAACAGGAATGGAGTTTAAGTCCACAGCAGGCGATCCTGATTGGTGTCCGGTTGACGGATTTTTGGATAAACCGGTAGAGCCTGACGTTTTGTTAGCCGAAGTTAGAAAAATTCTGCAGAAATAACCTGGTTATGAAATCTGTAGCTGAAACTACTACCCTTGTTAGACGGGCATTTTGGCTGGTTAAATTAAGGTGGATAGCCGCAGTCGCTATTTGCGTTGGTACCTATTTTGCCAGTAATGTTTTGGGCATAACATTGCCCAGTCCGATCCTGTATAGTATTGCGATCTTACTGGCTTTTTACAACTTGATAATGTTGTTACTGCTGGATTATCTGACCCTGCAAAAACGCAGGATACGAGGCTTGCCGGTAAAGACAATAATTAATTTTCAAATATCTGCCGACCTGTTAATTTTAACTGTTTTACTGCATTTTTCAGGCGGTATTGAAAATCCCCTGAGTTTCTACTTCATTTTCCACATGATCATAGCAAGTATTCTGCTTTCTGTAAGAGACAGTTACTTGCAGGCTACTTTCGCGGTTTTACTTTTCGGGCTTTTGATATTACTCGAATACTTGCAATTGATACCTCACCATCCCCTCAAAGGTTTCGTAGAGCAGTGTTTAAGTCAAAATAAACTATATATAGCAGGGACTTTTTTCGTCTTCTCAACGGCGATGTTTACTGCTGTATATATGGCCAGTTATATCGCTACCAGGCTCAAAAGAGTTGAAGGAGTCTGTAGAGAATCCAATGTGTTACTTCGCAAAAAGGATCATATAAAAGATGAGTATGTCCTGCGAGTTACACATGACATCAAGGGACACCTCGCTGCTATACAAAGTTGTCTCGATGTCGTGGCTAAGAAATTAGTCGGACCGCTGAATGAACAACAGCAGGATTTTGTTGATAGTGCAAATGAACGAACAAGAAAGCTCACCTCTTTTGTAAAAGCTTTGTTGAGATTGACACAAATCAGGATCAGTGACAACCTTGAAATGCAAATCTTCTCCTTGAGCAATACGATAACTGCCGCTTTGAATGCCGTGGAAGCTAAAGCTCAGGATAAAACAATAGCGTTGAACTCTAACATTGATCTGACAGAAGATAACATTTTCGGCGATCAACTTTCCATTGAAGAGGTGATCACGAATTTGCTGTTTAACGCGATCAAATACACCCCGCAAAACGGAAAAGTTGAAATAAATGCTAAAAATGAGAAGGGCGATGTATTGGTGCAAATTATTGACACCGGTATTGGAATACCAACCGATGAATTGCCGAGAGTATTTGATGAGTTTTACAGGGCAAGCAATGCCAGAAAGATCGAGAAAGACGGTACTGGCCTGGGCCTTTCGATAGTAAAACAGATCGTCGAAAGTCATAATGGCAAAATATGGATAGAAAGCCAGGAAAGTGTTGGCTCCACATTCAGCTTTACATTGCCAAAGGCGGATCGCTCACAGGTCTAACGATAAATATTGATGATAGCCCGAAATTATCCTGTAAGATATTTCGGAGAATAACACCAATTTACAGAAAAGAGGTTACACTACTCTATACTGACATCATTCCAGTTGCTGTTGGTCGCTGCATCGTTACGGCCATATATTCTTCAACCAACGTCTCAATAAGCTCTTTAACAGAGACGATTTTATCTGTCCGATAGGCATTAGCTCCCGCGAAAGCAAAACCCCTTTCCATTTTACCCAATTTGGCGTTACCCAATGCAAGAGCGATGCAATACGGCACATTTTTAAAATCACAACTTCTCAGGCACTTCCAGGGACACTTGAAAGTTTCCTTAACTCCTGATGATATCCGCTCAAGAAACTTATCCCGTATGGCTCTTCCCGGCAATCCTACGGGGCTGTCAATTATGACGATATCTTCTTTTTTGCAGTTTAAATATGCCTGCTTGAATTCCGCCGATGCGTCACATTCACAAGTTGCGACAAACCTGGTTCCCATCTGTACACCCTGAGCGCCTAACTGCATAAACTTATGGATGTCCGCACCTGTATATATTCCTCCTGCGGCAATTACAGGGATGTTCTTATTAAATTGTTCCCTGTAAGGCTTTATTGCGGCAATTACTTCCGGCAGTATTTTTTCCAGCGAATAGTCAGGGTTATCAATTTGCTCTTTTTTGAAACCGAGATGCCCGCCAGCTAATGGTCCTTCTATGACCACCGCATCAGGTATATGGTCAAACTGTTTTGCCCACGATCTAAATATAAGTTTGGCCGCCTTGGCCGAAGATACGATAGGGGCAAATTTAGTGGGCAGTTCTCCTAATTTGTCCAGTGGCAATGTCTCAGGAAGCCTTATTGGAAGCCCTGCCCCAAGAAAAAGCAAATTCGCTTCTTCTTCCACCGCACATTGCACAAGGTCATCGAAATCTGAAAGTGCAACCATTATATTTACACCGATGATCCCGTCTGTCTTGGCTTTTGTTTTTTGGATCTCTTTCCGCAATGCTCTTTTGTTTGCTTCTTTGAAATTTGTTTTAATGTCCGGCTCGAACTGCCCGATCCCAGCAGTAGCGATAACACCTATCCCGCCGGCATTTGCAACCGCAGAAGTTAAACCTGATAGTGAGATTCCGACTCCCATGCCTCCCTGGACAATTGGTATATCAGTTTCCCAATCTCCTATCCGCAGTACCGGCATCTTCTTAATACTCATATTTTATTGTTTCCTTCCAGTCAAATTATATAATTATCAGGGACTTCGCAAAGAGCTAATCGCCTGATGAACAGAAAGCAGGATATGGACATGAGTTATTGCGCTACCGCCAATAATGCAAATATTGGCTCTATAGCAACTCATTTAGGGTTCTCCACAAAATGCCTTGACAAGAGAGTACCCTATCTGGCGTTTTTTGTCAAGACTGGAGGCGGGGGGATTCGAACCCCCGTCCCGTGATGCTTAAAGACAAGCTTCTACATGTTTAGTCGCTTCAAAGTTTTTTCGCCTCACTAAGCGCCAAGCGACAGGCATTTAGATCGGCTATTTCGGTGAAGTCTCGCTTTGTCAGCCCGAACAACTGACTCAGCCAGCCCGCTTCGTGACGCTCTTACCAGGCCCGCAGGCGAAACCTGGCAGAACGGGCAGCCAATTAGGCTGCCATGCGCAACTGTGAGTTGCCAATTAAAATTTAGTTGCCGGATGATTAACCAGGCCAACCGACATCCTGGACATGCGACTTGACTCTCGGCTATCCGGTCGAAGCCATTCGCCCCCTATTTAGTTATCAAAAAGCGAGGAAAAACGTTAAAACCCATGGTAAGATTATACCACTTGCTACGTAAAAATGCAATAAAAGTTTGTGTTTTGCGCGGTTTTTGCACAAATTTTGTCTGTCCTCTGTTCACTGCCTCATATCCTTGCTTTTGAGTAAAGTTTCGATAAAGGTGGTATTTTTTGGAAGATGTATAACTATGTACTCAGTTTTGCTCATAGCGGTATATTCGTGCTCAAAAGCTCCATCAAATAGAATTACATCATTTGTACTGAGTTGATAGGTTTTGTCTTTTACCTTGATTTCAATTGAGCCTTCTAAACAATAACAGAGCTCATGGCAATCGCAATTTTCGTGCAGTTTCATCGAATTAACAACTTCGCCGCCTTTTGCGGTAGCGCGGAAT
>JBHPGW010000066.1:0-13652 GCA_042569785.1 Planctomycetota bacterium
GGGTAGTAAAACCAAGTACAGTACGAGTCAGCTCTTGAATTATTCGCGGGACTCGTATTTTGAGCGTACGTCTCGGCCGGTGTACGCCATTTTTTTTCTGCTGCCGTTTATTATATTCTACGAGCTTGGTACTATCTTTATCAATACCGATATGCTGAGCCTTTCTCAGGTTCGTGTGGTTTCGTTCGTATGGCTTCAGCAGTTTCTTAGTTCCATTGGTTTTTCTGTCAGGTTCTCCTGGATGGCGCCGCCTTTAGCGGTGATAATTATTCTGCTCGGTTTGCAGTTAGCATCGAGAAAGCGGTGGTACTTCAGCCTGCGTGATGTTTTTCCGATGGCTTTTGAGTGCGTTTTGTACGCGATCCCATTGATCGTATTCGGTCTGCTATTGAACAGTTCATCGGCGTCTCAGCAAGAGCGGGCCTTGTTTTCCGGCGATGGGCTAAGTATCTGTGCCCAGGTCAGTGAGGCTGTTGCGGCTCCGGGGCGATCGGTGCTGGCCGAGATCGTTACCGGAATTGGCGCGGGTATTTACGAAGAGCTTGTTTTTCGTCTGGTACTGATCTGTATCCTGATGATCATTTTCCAGAACGTTCTTAGGTTTGAGCATCGTCGCTCGATCATATTTTCAGTTATAGTATCAGCTGTTTTATTTAGTGCTCATCATCATATAGTTTTTCTCAATGGCCAGCTAAGCCAGAGCGAGCCTTTTGTCCTGGCCAAGTTTGTATTTAGAACGATCGCGGGGGTATATTTTGCGGTTCTTTTTGCTGTTCGCGGTTTCGGTATCACGGCAGGAACTCATGCGTTTTATGACATTATCGCGGTAATTGTCAACGCGGTGTTTTTTCATGGCTAAAAAAAATTGCCCCTGAAAAAGTTTTTTTAATTTTTTTTTTTCGTCACTGACAATCATTACTCTTTTAGTCTCGGTAGCTTGCAAGATAAAGGTCCTATAAGGGCAATAATCGGCTCTTTCAATACTGTTATTGTGCTTGAATCGGTTCAATTGATTTTGGTATAATGAGGGTGTAACCAGTGCCTTGGACTTTTATAGGGGACTTGTGAATTATGGATTCATCGAAGATTAACGTTGCTGTTGGGGAGTTGTCATTTAGTTTGTTTCAAAGGCCTTTGCATCCGGAACTTTTCGAGATTTACGCGAAGCGCAAATTTAAAACCCAAAACTACGATGCGACGATCTGGGTAACAGGGTGCACGCATATTGTCAGTGTATTTGCCAAAGATATTTGCCTTAGCGAAGTTATCAGTGCTCCCGGTCAGATACTTCCTCAGCGCGGCTTGATCGAGCGTTTTAAATTTCGCGGCCCCAAGTCTCATAAGTGCACGCTGAGCAGGGGGCTTAGCTATATGACCGATTTTCAGGTCGAGAAAATGACTCGCGGTTTATATCGGCAGAGCCATCTCGATCTCGAACGCTTCGCACGCAATCGCGGCGTCTTTGTGAAATTCCCCGAGTCGGAAATCGAGGGATTGCAGCCTTTCTGTTACATTGATTTTGAAGCAAGGCAGAGCGAACTTCACATTCACAGCTTTGCGGCATATCCGGATCAGGTGACAGTAATTAAAACACAGTCACTGTTTGATTTCAATTAGTCGATTACTGCTGTGCCATCTGTTTGAGGACTACCATTTTTTCGCGTATCTCTCCTGCCATTTTGCTGTTCGGGAAATCACGCATTATCTGCTGTCCGGCTTCAATCGCCTTTGACCATCGCCTTCCGGAAACCGCGATCGAGAATTGAACCCCGAGATTGTGCAGCTTATTCCTGAAGATGTCTCTGGCAGCTTCCTGAAGAGCCAGCCCCTCGTTTGGAGTAAGGTACTGATCGAGCTCTCTTAATATTTCCAGACTGCGATCGGTAGCCCGGCGTTTGACCGCGTCGTCCCAGGCGTTGAGCAGAACTTTTTTGCGGTCCTGTTTTTTGTCGAGCAGTCTTTGACGCATGGCTTTGGCTTGTTCGTTGGCCGGATGAGCGTTGACCAATCGTTCGATCAGGCTGCTTGCCTTGGTCCATTGGTATGTCTCGAAGAGTTTTTCGATGTGCTCGATTACCTGGTTTATTCTTTCGGTGTCTGTCGCGTCACGGTATTTGTCGGCCTGGAAACGTAACTGCTCGACCAGCTTGCTGTATATTCCATAGCTGGATATTTCATCGATTATATTGTAAGCGGAATCGAAATCCTGCTGCTGGAGTTTGTCGAAAACGGCTTCACGCAGGGTTTGTCTGTCGCTGTCTCGGAACGCGATGGTTTTTGCTGTTTCGCTCAGTCGGATATTCTGAGATATCTGTGTGAGTTCGAGTCGGCTCTTTTCCTGTGCTTCGGCGAGTTTTTCAAGCTTTGTGCCGTTGCGTTCAAGCGTATCGAGGAGATTGACTGTTTTGGCAATTATTGTTGTGACGGCGAACAGCAGCATTAAGCCAAGGATAAGCCAGACGATCTGCGGTATTTGGCCGCTTGTTGCAAAAATATCGGTAAAAAACGTCGCGAGCATTATGCCTATTAAAACGATGTAAAAGACGGTGAGATACCATTTGAGTTTGCCTGCAAATCCGCTTGAACTCATAATTTCCCCTTTTTCAATTAAGACAGTGCTCACTATAAGGTTTAATATATTATAACCTTATTGATATGGTGGTGTCAACGTGTGTGTGATTTTTTTGCTAAAAAACACACACAGAGCAGTAGAAAGTAGATAGTAGAAAGTTGCTGTAAAAAAATATTTGTCAAAAAAAGTTTTTTTACTTGACAAACGCATAGTTGGTATAGCATAATATGTAAAACAAAACATCGATAACAAGTAATTAGTAAAGGAGCGTTTTATGAAATTTGAAAGTCAATTATTAAAGGGTATCGCGCCGGCTGTTGTTTTGGAGATACTTTCGGCTGGGCAGATGTACGGGTACGAGCTTAGCCATGCGATCGAACAGCGAAGCGGGGAGGTTCTGACGCTGGGTAAGGGGACGCTGTATCCGCTGCTGTATAATCTCGAAGCTAAGAAGCTGGTCAAAGGGACCTGGCAGCAGGCGGATAACGGCAGGAAGAGGCGATACTACTCGATCACCAGTAAGGGCAAGGGCGAGCTGGCAAAACAAAAAGAGCAACTGAAAGAACTTCATACCGGGCTGAACATGGTATTCGGCGGAGCACTGTCACCAGCCTGAAAAACAGTTTTGAGTTTTTAGTTCTTAGTTTTGAGTTTAGCGATGGAGATCGTTATGAAGATTAGATATATTATTGCAGGAACTATTGTTGGTGCGGTTGTTGGGGCGTTGATGCTGTATCTTGCTGCGCTCAAATCTGCTTTAGATGTACTGTTACCAGCCTTGATCTTGTCAATAGTTATTGGTGGTGGTTTAGGTGTTGGATTAGTTTTCTTTTTAAAGAGACGTTATGACATAGACAAGTCTTCTTTGGAACGGCTGCCGGGCGATGTCGCTGATTTTGTAATGCTGATCATTGGGAATATGCGGTATCGTAAGAAGGTTCGATCGGATGTAATGGCTGAGTTGATCGATCATTTTGAAGATGAGCTGCATGGCTGTAATAGTGATGAAGAAAGACTTGAAAAGGCCAAGCAGTTGATCGCTGATTTTGGTGATGTGAAGATGCTGGGTAAGTTACTGCGCAGGGCAAAGAAACGTTGCCGACCTTTATGGCGGACTGTTATCGCTCGGACTTTTTATACTGTATTTATAATATTCATATCTTTTTTCATTTACCTGGTATGGTTCTTTACGGGTAAGCCGGTCGTTACTACTAATTATGTAGCAGAGTTTAATCGTATTGCTCGCCCGGTTGCTGATGAGAGCTTGAATGCTGCGCCAGCTTATCAAAAAGCTGCCCAAATTTATGAACAGTTATCCGAAGAGAGAAGGAAACTGCCTGGCATAAAATATGACGAAGCTACTGAACAGGAAAAGCAGGCTATAAAAAACTATCTTGAAGAACAGAAAGAGACTCTTGCTTTTGTCGTTGAAGGGTCAAAGAAGCCTTACTACTGGCGCGAATATAATACCGGTGATGATGCAACTGACGAAGCGATCGCGGTTCTCTTGCCGTATCTTTCAGGCTATCGCGGTATAGCAAAGTCTTTGCGGTGGCGTGCTCTGTTAAATGCTGAGCAGGGGCAATACGAGCGAGCCTTTGAAGATATGTTGGTTTGTTATCGATTCGGCAGGCATCTCAAGGGCGATAAGACTCTTGTTGAGCAGCTTGTGGGGATCGCTATAGAAGCCTTATCGGCACGGACAATTCGGGAAATTCTTTACAAGTACGAGGTCGATGCCGCTGCATTGGAGAAACTGCAAGATGGTTTCGAGCGGGCGATAGCTGGTGAGGATTTTGTAATAAGTGTGGAAGCGGAAAAAATAATGTTATATGACGAGATTCAGCGATGTTTTACTGATGACAGATTTGGGGGTGGACATCTATATGTTAAAAGACTTCAGACCCTCGCAGCTTTAACATCTGGCGATGGACCATCGAGTTTACTTGAACTTGTTATTGGACAAGAAACCTGGACCGTGCCAATGCAAGTGTTATTTACTCATCCCAATAAACAGCAAACCAGGGAAATGGGGGATCGCTTCTATGATTATTTAAGTAAGATGTCCCACAAGAGCCCCGGACAAATGCGTGCCGAAGGAATAGACTTAAACAAAGAAGCTACGCGATATACCAAAGGCAATATCTTTTTGGGAATGCTTACACCTGCTATTGGTAGAATAATCGAATTAAGTCATCGTGTTAGAATCGATTTAGAAGCGAGTGTGACAATAATAGCATTGTTTAGATATAAGCAGCAGCATGGGGATTATCCTGATAGTTTGGGGCGGTTGGTTGAAACCAGCTTTTTGAAGTCAGTGCCTGTGGATGTTTTTAGTGACAGGCCCATAGTATACAGAAAAACTGATGGCGATTTCATATTGTATAGTGTAGGCGAAAACTTTGTGGACTATGGCGGCCAGGTTTATATAAACCAAAAAGGTCGGGCTAATCCGTGGGGGGCAGATGCTGGGGGTGATGCGGTTTTTTGGCCTGTGCCGAGGGATGAAATGCGTAAGGAATAAGCTTAGGGAGAGCGTTACAAATGAAACTAAAAAAGGTCATTATCGGAATTGTTGTTGGGGCGGTTGTTGGTATTGTGCTGGAATATGTCAATGCCTTATTAACTTTCTTGATACCTCCGTTTTTCTTACTGCCGTTCTCGATGGTAATCGGAGCCTGTATCGGTGTGGCGATGAGAGTTATTAGTCGTTGCCGTACGATCAGGATGAAGCAGAATGTGGAAAATATGCCTGGGGTTGCTGGTGAGTTTATTGAGCTGGTTATAAGTAAGATGGGGTATCGTAAGAAGGTTCGATCGGATGTAATGGCGGAGTTGATCGATCATTTCGAGGATGAATTGCGCAATTGTAAAACTGATGAAGAAAAGCTGCAAAAGGCTCAGCAGTTAATCGCTGGGTTTGGTGATGTGAAGATGTTAGGCAGGTTATTGCGCAGGGCGAAGAAGCGTTGCAGGCCCCTTTGGCGGACGGTTGTTGTGAGGGGTTTTCAGGGGATTGGGTTATTGGTTTTATATTTGTTTCTGTATTGTGTTTATATTTCATTTGCCCGGCCTAATGTTTCTGTTAATTATATTGAAGAGATGACACGTCTTACCCGGCCGGTAGCTGATGAGAGCCTGAACGCGGCACCGATCTATCAAAAAGCGATCGATGCTTATAAGGAACCGTCGGAAATAGATTATGAACCACTGTTAGGCCACCTAAGGAGAAAAGTCTGGGTTGCTGATCTGAATAAGCAGCAGCTCACGGCATTGCGGCAAGGGGTTGGTGATAATACCGAGGCGATAGAGCTTTTCAAACAGGCGGCTGAAAAGCCATACTGCTGGTGGCAGCGTGAGGCGGAGGATAAAATTGTTATGGCAGTGCTTTTGCCCGAGCTTAAGCCTATGAGAGACTTAGCAAAAATGACAGTCTGGCGGGCGAAATTAAAGGCATATGATGGCGATATTGAAGGTGCTTTCGATGATCTATTGAGTTGCTATCGAACAGGGACGCACTTTAAAGGTCCTCGCATGCTTATTGAACAATTAGTCGGTATGGCTATTGAAGGGCTGGCTGTAAGAAATATTGTTGTTATTTTAAACAAATCTGAAGTGAATAGTCAGCTTATGAAAAGTTTGCAGGAGCGATTTGAAAAACTGTTCACCGATAACACTTATGTAGTTAGTTACGAATGTGAGAAATTTTTTGTCATGGATTTTATTCAGCGAAGTTATACCGATAACGGCAGGGGTTCGGGGCGTATGACCCCGGCATTGTCATTGGTAGATGATGGTTTCACAGAATCAACTTTGGGATATGGAGCAGCTTTGGGAATGTCACTTGTTAGCGCAAACAGAGCAGATATGACAGGAGAATTTGAGAAATTTTACCAATTGGCCCAGGATTCGGCGTATAAGACGCCATGGCAGTTAAAGCAGGAAAATGTTGATCTGGAGATGGGGATTTTCCATTGGTCGTCTTTCAAAAAAGTACGATACTGGCCCGTTTCTGTTTTGATGCCGGCTCTTTCTCGTATAAATGAATTGAGTTATCAAAATAAAACAGTCGTTCATACGATGATCACGATCCTGGGGATGATGCGGTATAAAAATGATATGGGCAGTTTTCCTGATGATCTGGCTCAGTTGGTTGCTGCCGGCTATATCAAAGATGTTCCGCAGGACCCATTCGCCGACAAAGAGCTTGTTTATAAGAAGGGAGATAACGAATTTGTATTATACAGCGTGGGCAGAAATTTCACGGATGATGGCGGCCAGATTACAAGAAGTATCAGTGGTCGAGTTAATCGGTGGGGTACACGCGAAGAAGGTGATGCGGTTTTGTGGCCGGTGATGGCTGATAGGGATAAATGAAAACCGAGCAGAAGTCGTCGCTGAGCAACTCCTGCTCGGGGCATAACCAAACCTGAAGAACGCGCCAAGACTCTGTGTATCCTCAGCATCAGAATTCTCCTTACAGAGCATCTGGTCACAACTAAGGTATGCGCCAACATTGCTCTCGTACTTTGTATTGGCTGGTTCATCGCTATTAGAGCATTTTAATATTTTCTGTTCGCATTTAGGCCGTCGTGAGGACAAGGCTGGCAAGGAAGAAAACGCAACTCTACTTATTGTAGGGTGAGTATTTCTGATGCCGACAGCCGAAGCCGCAACAGGCATAAAGCGAACACGAAAAATTAAATTGCTCTAAAGTTCGTTCTGGTCGGGACTACTGTCAAAACCACCAAGGTTCTCACCTGCAAGCACCTTGTCGATATCAAGCAGTATCTTGACTGTGTCACCAATTTTACCCATACCGAGAATGAAGTTGGTATCGACGCTTGAGCCGAACTGAGGGGCGTCTTCGATGTCAGTTCCATCGATATCAAGGACTTCCTGAACCCGGTCAACAACGATACCGGTACTAAAGGTTCGTTTGCCCTGGGCGATCTCGACAACAATAATACAGGTCTCTTCTGTTACCTCTGCGGTATCCATACCAAATTTGGCCCGCAGATCGATCACAGGTATAACCTGACCGCGCAGATTGATCACGCCTTTGACATGACCGGGAGTCTGCGGGACAGCGGTTATATCCATATAACCAATGATCTCACGAACTTTAAGGATCTCTAAGCCATACTCCTCACTGGCCAGAGCGAAGGTAAGGTATTTACCTTCTTTGTCCAGCAAAGCTCTGCTGGACTGCTGGGCTTGTGTCATCGTCTCTGCCATAATAGAAATCTCCAATTCATATTAATATCACTTCTCTACGACACTACACATTAACAAACAGTGTCAGCAGTTTTTCAGCATAAGCTGATTTTGGGCTTGACAGGTCCTTTACAATTAACGAATACAGTGACACTATTTGGTTAATATTCATAATTTATCAAAGAACTCCTGGCTTTTTTAATTGGCTTACAGAATACCAAAGTGTTCACTATTATGGACATCCTATACCTGTATTACCAATCTGGTTGTGTAATCGACTTGAAAAACGGAGAACTTACTGGTTTTTTTTGTTTTCAAATGTCACTACAAAAAAAACAGCAGTGTGGTATAAAATTTTTTTAATAAAACACGATTTGTATACGCCAAATTCACCAAAACATCGAGGAAAAACCCTGACTTAATATTAAAAAAAAATTATATTTTCGAGAAATGATTTTTAAGGCCGATAACACGGACTTGATAAAACGATATGATTTAGGAAAGTACCTGCCTTTTCAGATATGCCACAGCACGTGCAGCTAAGGTTAATTTTAACTGCCCCTTAAGGCTTTGAGGCACTGTGGGCAAAAAACCTGACCAGAATCAATTTCTACCAGTTCGCCTTCAGCAATATCCCCTTGACCGCAACAATCACAGACTCCGGTTTCGATCTGGGCCTCAGATACTTCAACTATATCCTCCTGCCCTATTTCTATCTCCACAGCCTCCTCTTTAGCCTGGGTACTTGCCTCGATTTGTTCATCCAACTTCCGCTCCAACTCCACACATATCGCAGCCTGGGCTTTTAACTGCTCACGACTCTCTGCCAGTTGTTCAGCCAACTGATCGACCGCCTGCCTTTGAGCCTCAGCCATTTTCTCAGCTTCGGCCCGAGCCTTAACTTCCCCCTGCAGCATCTCTTCGCTCTGGGCTAACACCACCCGAATCTCATCTACCGCTCTGGATCTTTGCTCCTGCAATCCACTTAACTGAGCATCCAGTTGCGATACTCTGCGCTTCTGCTCGACCAACCGAGATTCTGCTGCATCCCTGGCCGCAACCGCCGAATTTAATTGCTTCTCAAACAACCCAATCTTCTCCTCGTGATCGCGGTACTTTCTTTCGGCTTCAACTCGCAATTGCTTTTCGGCATTGACCTGGGCTTGTGCCTGCTCAAGTGCCCCGCCAACATCTTCGATTCTCTTCTCAGCCTGCCCGATCCCGTCACAGAGCTTTTCAATTCTCGCCTCAGTAACTCGTTGTGCCCTCTGTTCGGATTTGAGCTGATTCTCCAGTCCATCAATTTGTTCAATGTAACCGTCGACTTTTTCTTCCGCTTCTTCTTTGATCCGCTGCAACTGCTCAAGCTGACCCTGAATTTCTTCACCAGCCATATCCTGAGAATCTAACTTCTCTCGCAATTCAACCACCTCTTCTCTAACTGCCTTTAAATCCTCCTCACTGGCCAACCTGCTCTTAGTCTCAGATTCTGCCAGATCCTGTGCCTGCTTAAGATCAGCTTCGTACTCACCGAACTTCTGCGATGACTGTAACCGAATCTTTTCAAGCAGTTCTTCGTGATCTCTTATTTTCTCTTCTAACCGAGCCTGAACCGATGAGAGATCCCTTTGGCTCTGCGCTCTCAATTGCGCAACAGTCTCTGCCGCATCTGCTTGCCAGTCCTTTCGCTGCTCAGCTATCCGTTCAGCCGACTGTTCATGCACACGCGCGATCTGTTCCGCATACTCAACCGCCTTGGCCTCAAGCTCCGATTTTGTCTGCCCCACCGTCTCAGCAGTTGTTATTTTCAATTGCCCCAACTGCTCGGTTAAACTTTCAACCTGACTTTGGACTTCAAGCCTGTCACCAACTTGTGATTGTACTTGCGACTGAGCTTCCTGCAATGCTTCTCTCTGCAACCTCAACTGTTCCTCAAGCCGAGCTATCTGCTCGTTCTTAACCGCAATTTGCTCTTGCGACTGCTCCTGTGACTGTTGATAAGCCTCAACCTGCGATGTTAATTTCTCCAACTCATCCGCCGCGTCAGCTTTGAACTTAGCGATCACCTCTGCCGTTTCAGATTTCCAGGCCTCTCGCTCCTGTGTGATTCTTTCATTCGCCTGTGTCTGCAAACGCGCGATCTGTTCCGCATACTCAACCGCCTTGGCCTCAAGCTCCGATTTTGTCTGCCCCACCGTCTCAGCAATTGACATTTTAAGCTCACTTATCTGCTCTGTTAAAACTTTGCTCTCCTGTTGAGCTTGCTGTAATTGGTCTTCTGTTTGGCCCAGTTTTGATTCAGCCGTTTCTCTTGCTTGCTGCTCAGAAGTCAAATTTTCTTGAAGCTGACCGATCCTTTGCCCCAAAGCTTCAATCTGCTGCTCAAACCTGACATTTGAAATACGATACGATTCTGTTCGCTCATCGGAATCCTCAAGCAACTGCTCGTATTCCTGCGTTTTTTCCTGCAGCTGCGATTGTATTTGCGCAATCTCTGCCAAAGCCTTAGCTTTTATATCAACTGTCGTTTCAGATATTTCACGCGCACAGTCGCCGCGCATAGCTTCTATCTTAGCCGCTGCTTCGCGATGACTTCTGTCTATCGATTCAGCGTAACCATCGATTTTCTCCGCGAACTCCGATGTAACTTTCGCGATTCTTTCAGACGCCTCTGCCCTGATACCAGCTATTTTTTCAGCACTTTCAGATTTAACCTCAACCAGCTGTTCTATTAAAGACTCAACCTCTTGCTGCTGTTTGGCAACGGCCTCTTCAAGTTCAGCTATCTTTGAATCCGCCTTACCTTTAGCCCGGCCCTGCACCGTCGATTGCTCTTGAGCCTTGGTCAACTCTGAGCTGACCAACTTGAGTTTTTTCTCTGCTTCAACTCTGTGAGTCGATTCTTCCTCAGCCTTGGCCACCGCTTCGCGAATACGCACGTCGGCATTGTTCACTTTTTCTTCAGCCCTTATTCGACGCGAGACTTCCGCCTCCAAACGGCTCTCGATGTCACTAACTGAATTGGCAAACTCATCAGCCTTTTCCTCCATCTGACTTTTCAACTGTCCAATTTCAGTTTCCCCCTGCGCCTTTATTTCAGCTATCGATTCAGCCGACTGTCTCTGCAATCTTTCCCTCTCAGCAGAGAGCTTATCTCTTCCCTGAGCCTGCACCTGCGAGATAGCCTGAGCATATTCTGCTACCTTTGCCTCAAGCTGAGCCTCGTATTCGCTGCATTTCTGCTCCAATTCGGTTTTGGCCTGGCTAATTCTTTCGGCGCTGACGGTTTTTATCTCAGCCAGTTGCTCAGCGTAAACCCTGATCTGTTTTTCCGATTCGGCTTCGATCGCAACTTTCTCTTGCTTCAGAGCCTCCACCTTACTTTGCGCATCCGCCAGCGATTCGGTCTGTGTTTGAAGTTGCGATATTCGCTCCGCCTGCTTTGCGATCTCCTGCTGCGTCCGGATATGTTCATGCCTCTGAGAACTGATCGTCCCCTCTGCCCGGCCAAGAGCCTCCGTCAGCGAAGCAGCCTTTTCCTGCGCCTGGGCCTTAGCATCGCTCAACTCTCGAACGGCAGATTCCAACTGTTCAATGGTTTGCTTTTTTTCCTGGTTTGACTGCACAAGCTGTTCTTTAGCCTCCCGCTCAGCCTGACTGCGGGACTGGACGTTGAGCTTAGCCTCTATCTCAGCGTCCAACTGCTTCTGGATCTTTTCGATATGCTTATCTGCCGAGGCAAGGTCACGCTGGAACTGAGCGCATAAGCGTGTCTGCTCTTTCGCTGTTTTTTCGGTACGAGCGGTTTTTTCCGCATGAGCCTTTGCCTTTATTTGAGCTTTGGCCTTTTTCTTAGCTTCGGCAAGTGCTTTTTTCTCTTTAGCTTTTACATTCTTGCGGGCTTTGACACAAGGAACCAACGGATGAAAAGGCCAGTGCTTCTCGCCGCATATATTACACGTCGGGACAAATTTACCATCACCTTCGGGCGGCTGCTTGGCTGGGTCCTGAGAATGTTTATCCCTGCCGCCGAACAAACGACGAATACCAGATAAGCCCACCAAAGATTTATCCGCCGTGCTTACCTGCTCTAAATTGCTTTTTTGGTCTCCATCCACCATATCTGCGCATATCCTAAGCCTAAAAGCTCCATCTTATGAATTAAACGTAGCGACCCTGCTCCGAGCCAGCACTATAGCACCTTCGGATGGATTTTTCAAGAAACTATTTAAAGATATTTTCAAATTGCTTTCAATAAACAATTGCCGCATAACCTACCGACTCGGGACTTATTGTCCCCATCTTCTGCCGCATTACTTCATTGCTGTTAGTATGCCCCAGTAACAGCCCCTGCTCTTTGCCCAGCCCTTTGGCCGCCGCGACCGCAGTCGCCGCCGCGCCGCCGCCGCACGCACTGCCTGTTTCAACCGAATTTGTCAGCATAGCCTCGGTTTCGAGCTTCAACGCCAGGTCTATAAACTCTCTGTCATTTACGTCATGTGCCCACTTCAATCCGCCGTCGCCGGCACCCATCGGCACGAATCCATATTTGGGCCCATAATGCGTCAGATCCGTCGAGCCGATACAGACAATTTTGTTATCCTGAGCCTTTATCGCAGAACTAACCGCCAGCCCCAAATCGGCTACGCCTTCGACCACAGGCACAAGAATGGGAACGATCTTGGCACCTGCAAAAAGATACTGAATAAAGGGCACCTGTACCTCAATACTGTGCTCATTGTGATGAGCCGAGACGTCACTTACAACCATCCCCGTATCCAGGATAGCCCGGGCAAAGTCCTCATCAATAGCAACCTCGCCCAGCGGTGTCGCCCAACTGCCGCGATCATAAACCGCTGGCTGCGACGAAAAGTAACTATGAGCGGCACCAAAGATAACAAAAGTATGCACCTTATCATCCTGCTGGCGTATCGCCTCGAAAACCATAGCCGCTAACTCCCCGCTGAACATCCAGCCGGCATGAGGTACGATGCCAACCGCTATATCGCCAGGTAACTGCTCGGGCAATTCCATCGGCTCAATGAAGCCGTTCATCTGGTCAATACATTCATCGTGCTGACCCGGATAGAATTGGCCCGCCACAATTGGTCCTCTCGTTTGCATTTTTACAAACCTCCCGCTTGCAATTTTTAATGCTTTCTATTATCATTACGAACTGTTTGGATATGTGTGTTTATTTTATCTTATTACCGGAAAAAAACAAATGACTTCTAAAACAGAAAAAACTGTAGCTGTTGTAATGGGCTCTGACAGCGACTTAGGCACGATGCAAAGCTGTATCGATCAGCTAAAAGATTTTGGCATCGCTGCTGAAGTAAGAGTAATATCGGCCCACCGAACCCCGCAGATCGCCGCCGATTTCGCTGATAACGCCGCGAAAAACGGCTTTAAGGTCATTATAGCCGCCGCCGGTATGGCCGCTCACCTGGCGGGATCGATCGCAGGCAGAACAACACTGCCGGTGATAGGTGTGCCAATGGCGGCTAAGGAAGGGATGGCAGGCTTAGATGCTCTGTTGAGTACCGTACAAATGCCGCCCGGCGTGCCGGTGGCGACAGTGGCGATAGGAAAAGCAGGAGCAAAAAACGCCGCGGTACTCGCGCTGCAAATACTGGCCCTGTCAGATGATACGTTAGCTGAGAGGCTGGCGGAATTCAGGAAAGAACAAACAAAAAAAGTAGTAAAAAAAGACAAGGCAGTTAATAAATAGAATACAGAATACAGGAGTCAGAAAACATAAAATTGCAGCTGCGGATTTTGCAGATTTTCACGGATTTTTTTTTGACGGGATTACGAGATTTGGCAGGATGGTTTTTTGAGAAAGTTGAAAAAGATGCTATTT
>JBHPGW010000067.1:0-13552 GCA_042569785.1 Planctomycetota bacterium
AATTTTTGCGCGCTTTTGCAACTTTTCACACTTTTACCTGCGCAAATGATTGAAAAAATCCCCCTTTTTAACCCAAAAACCCACGTTGACCTAAAACAACACCCCCAAAATCCGTGAAAATCCGTGCCAATCCGTGGTTAATTATAGAAAATTATAGTCGTCAATCCATGAAATCCTGTGGCTAAAAAAAAACAAAAACGGTTTCCGCCGCAGGCAGGTTCCGCAATTTTGAATTTTTATTTTTAACTTTTAAATTCTAAAGCCAGCCATCGGCTGGCTTGAGTTATTCTATGGTTCCGCCGGCGATTATGTTATCGTCTGCGTTGTATATTACCAGTTTTTGGCCGGGGGTTGGGGCGAATTGCTCTGTTTCAAATTCTACTGTCATTTTCTCTGCGGCGGCCTCTATCAGTTTGCACGGCTTAGGGTCGCTGTAGGAACGTATCTTTGCGAAGACTTGCGAATCAGATACAAATTCTTCGGGTATCAGAATATTAATATCCCCGGCTGTAGCTGTCTTAGACGAGATTTCGTCTTTGGTTCCAAGTGCTACGATGTTATTTGCTGGGTCGATCTTTCCTACGTAGAGAGGCTTTCCCCCTGCAAAGCCCAGGCCCCTTCTTTGGCCGAGTGTGTAATTGGCGACACCTTTATGTGTGCCTATTACATTGCCCCGCATATCGGTCAGGTCGCCGGGCTTTTCAGCTTCACCAGTACTCAAAACAGCCCTGTAATCACCTTCGCCGGCGAAACAAAGCTCCATACTCTCGGACTTGCCAGCAACGCTTAGGCCGAGATCAGCAGCGATCGAGCGGACTTTTTCTTTAGTCAAATCCCCTAACGGCAGAACAAGATGCCCAAGTCTTTCGCGAGCAATGCCGTATAAAAAGTAGCTTTGGTCCTTGGTATGGTCAACAGCTCTGCCGAGAGTTGCTCTGCCGTTGACCTTAGAGACTTTGGCGTAATGGCCTGTAGCCAGGTGTTCTATGCCGAAAGTGGCAGTTATCATATCCCAGAGCAGTGAGAACTTCAGCAGGGTATTACAATCAACGCATGGGTTCGGTGTTTGGCCAATAGAATATGCCTGCCTGAACTTTTCTATTATAAGCTCATTGAAAGCCTCGGCAACATCAACGTAATAGTGGCTGATCCCCAGATCACTGCAGACAAGAGCGGCATCAGCACCGCAACAGCCCCTTTTTCCGCTATCGCATGAAACCGGTATTTTCATTGTAATACCCAGCACATCCCAGCCCTGCTGTTTTAGAAGCTGTGATGTAACGGAGCTATCGACGCCGCCGCTCATGAGTACAGCTATCTGTTGAGTCGATCCGCCTTTGGGTTGCCATGGCGAGAAACTCGGTTCTAATAACTTTATTTTAGACATACCAAATTTCATCGATTTTACAATTTCGCTAAACCGGCATTATAGCAGATATCCCAATAAAATAACAATATCCCTGAGATATTTTGTGGTACCATGAATATCCTTAGACAAGGTCGTTTTTTTTGTCCTTTTCTGACCAAAGAGTTGATTTTAGGCGGTTAATAGTAGTTTTCCCTCAGCTTGTTATAAGGCATTTTAACCTGCAAAATAAGGAATATCCCGATAGTAATATATTTTTAACCGGCGTAAAATTGAATATAATTCGTTAATGGCTAAAATATTCACAATAACCGTAATGTTAGTTTTTTTAATTTTTTGGTTTAAAGGAGAACAAAAATGAGAATTAGTAGATCTACAGGGTACGCGCTATTGGCAGTTGGCTATATCGCCAAGAATCAGGAAGAAAAGGGTATTATTCTTTCACAGGCAGTCTCTAAACAGTATAATATACCGTTAGAGTACCTGTTGAAGATACTCCAGCAGTTGGTCAGGGCGAATGTGCTTCGCAGTAAGAGAGGCCCACGCGGCGGTTTTAGGCTTGGCAGACCGATCAAGAAGATATCAATGCTTGCGATCATCGAAGCTGTTGACGGTCCTCTCGTCAGTCAGCTTGACTTGTCGGAAAACACCGCAAAAACAAAGTATGGTACCAAGTGTGAGCAGGTTTATGAAAAAGCCATCGCACAGGCCAGGCTCGTTTTTGATAGATGCAAGATCGCTGATCTGCTTTAATTTGTGCACCTTAGTTTTAAAGCTGTATTATGCGAATTGCTGAATTTCAAGAGTTGATCTCTCGCAGATATGAAGAGCGTGACCGCCAGCGAGGTCTGCCAGCTACCTTTATGTGGTTTATTGAAGAGGTCGGAGAGCTTGCTACAGCCTTGCATGGACAAGACGCTGACAATAAGCAGGAAGAATTCGCTGACGTGCTTGCATGGCTTTGTACCCTCGCCAATATCAGCGACATCAATCTTGAAAAGGCTTGTGAGAAATACAGCAAAGGAAATATTACAGGCTTTAAGTAGTCAGATAGCAAGAGTTTTATAACAGCGTCTGCTTCGATTCGTTGAGACAGACGCTGTTTTTATTTGTGAGTTGAACTTTGCTCAGTCGCCGAGTTCGTTGGGTGATTGAGTCTCTTCGACTTTCCCCGCGGCTGCCAACGCCTTGTAAAAACACCACCCAAAACCGCCTACGATCAAAAGAAATACAATGCTCAGGATCACATAGGATATCTGGCTGAGCTGATCACGGGTCACTGGCACGGTATCCTGGACTGTTTGCTGGCTGGTTGAAAAGATCAGCAGCAACGCCAGGAAGCCGCTAACATCTATGGTCGCTATCATTCCAGCCCAGCGCGCAAACCATGATGGCCTCGTGACTGAGTTGTTATGTTTATCGAGTAGATAGTTGCTGATAATAATTGCAATTACCGCAGGCGGCAGTGAGAACCATAAGAGCGTATTGTTGTTTCGCCCCTGTAGAGCATATCTGAAGACGATAACGATTATACTGGTTGAAACCACAGCAAGTAGAAAAGCTGCCACACCTGCCCCAGTGCCTTGAACCTGTAATCGTTCGCTCGGCTGATTATCTTTGTCACGCGGTCCTCTGACACAACTGAGGATAATAGCTACAATCGGGGCCAGTATCATAATTGCCAGTCCAACGCAGTTGGGTAAAACCCATTGCCCTTGATCGTCAATCAGTGCTCTTTGCGTTTTTGTCATGTCATCAAACAAACTCCAAATAAATATTGTCCCGAGAAGCATTGGTATTACGATCCGTATCAGGTAATTCCACCATTTCCCGAGTTTCCAGTCGCTTCTATCGTTGGCATGCCGGCGCAGGTTGTCGATTCGCCATAGCCATCCGATCACCGCGCATTCGATCAGGCCTACAAAGCCTATTCCCCACGTGCCGTAGATGGCATCCGCGACGACGCCTAACCAGTTCAATCCGCCCTGAGTAACAAAGACTAATCCAATGGTCAGCCCCACAAGACTCATAACCGGCAATACGATCTTTCTCTTCCAGCCGGTCTTATCCACCAAGGCCGCCAGGACCGATTCTGTTATCGAAAATGCAGAATCGATCCCTAAAGTAACCAAAGTAAAAAAGAACACAAAACTCCACCATGCCGATCCCGGCAGTTGTGCCAGTGCGTAAGGGAACGCGACAAAAGCAAGGCCTGGTCCGCCATCAACTACCTGCTCAACGGTTACCGGATTTCCGGCCTGCGTGGTGACGAAAACCATTCCTCCAAGTGTTGCGAATATCGCAAGTCCTGCGACGAAGCTTGTTGCGAAATCGGCCAGCCCAATAATCGCGGCGTTGTTGTTGATGTCGCTTTTTCTGTGCAGAAAGCTGGCGTAAGTGATCATAACTCCAAAGGCCAGGCTAAGGGAGAAAAACGCCTGGCTAAATGCGTGCTGCCATGTTGAAGGCTTTGCAAGCTCTGAAAAGTCCGGGTTTAAATAGTACGCCAGTCCCTTGATACTTCCGGGAAGCATAAGTCCGTTGACCGTAAGTACAAGCAACATTAGCCATGGCAGCGGTACTGTCAGCCAGACGATCTTGCCGACCAGCTTGACCCCTCTGAAAATGCAAAAATACATCGCCGTCCACGCTATGGCCAGGGTTAACACAATGTTTGGCCGAATCTTTCCAAGAGAATATCCTGAAGTAGAGCCGAGAAACTCATCGTAGAAGAATTGTTTTGCTTTTTGCACTCCTTCTATTCCCTCACCTGCCCATGGCAGAGAACCGCCATTAAATATCCCTACTAAGCTGTGCCAGAGAAAGCTGAAACAGTAGGCTAGGATTACCGGATAAAAAGTAACAATAACAAAACCAAGAACAATCCCCCACCAGCCGACAAATTCAAGTCTTTTATGCCCTCGCTTGAAAGCCTCCGGAGCTGCTCTTTGTGTAAAATGTCCCATGCTGAATTCAAGAATGAGCACCGGTACTCCGACTACGAACATTGCGAAAATATATGGTATTAAAAAGGCAGCACCGCCGTTATCGTAAATTTTATACGGAAAACCCCAGAGGTTTCCTAATCCAACTGCTGAACCGACAGCGGCGAGAATGAATCCGCCTCTGCTGCCCCAGCTTTCCCTTTGTTCTTCGAGAAGTTGCGCCATATATATCTCCGTGTGATCGATCGTCCAATTGGCAGGTGGTGGTTCCTGGGATTCTATTCGGTTATTTTTCTATTCCCAAAAGTTCAAGGCTGTTTTGTTCGATGACGTTTCTAATGTTAGATCTTGGAACTGTAGGAAAGTTTGTTTCTCCGAGAATTTTATTAAAGCCCAGCAGTGTCTCGATACATTCGCCGGGGTTTTGCGAAGGGAATCCGCTCCCAAATAACAGCTTGTCCATAACATTGTTTTCAAATGCCGCTACAACAATATTATAAATTTGCCAGGGACGATTCGGCTTTATAGTCAGATCAGCGTATACGTTTTTATGTTTGGCGATCATCGCCAGCGTCTGCTCGATAAATGGTCTGCCCATATTCCCGATGATGATCTTCAAATCTTGAAATTCTCCTGCGATCTCATCAAGCAGAACAGGCTGGTCATAACCCAGTACAGCTGTTTGGTCCAAGGGCCTGCTCGGATGAAAAAAGATCGGCAGATTCAGCTGCTCTGCTAAGGCGTAAAATCTCATAGCCCTGCTATGCGCCGGATGAAAACCGCAAGTCGAACAATAGAGTACCAGGCCTTTAAGGGCGAGTTTGGAAGTGATGGCAACCAGTGACTTCTCGTTGAGTTTTTCTTTGAGTGGATCCAGCAGCGCAAAGCCTATCATCTTTTCACTGTGGCTGCTGATATAATCCGCTAAGTTTCGATTGACATCTTTATCGTCGTCACAGCCGGCCAGCACTATGGAGACATCTACGGTTTCAGCAGCGTCTAAATGCTCAGCGACTTCGACATTGTCTCCAGTCGAACCGATATGAGTGTGACAATCGACTATCATATCTTTGTGACCTCTATAATCCTTTAATAAATCGCAATTAATGAATAATCGATTATTTAATCTGCGTCAAGAAGAAATATTGTCAATTCGCCTTGGATTTAAGGCAGTAGCCCCAATCGCCAAATAAGGAAAAAATAAGGCCCTTGCTTAAATGGTTCTTTTTTTTTATAATTCCAACTTATATTATAAGTTAAACCCTGAGAAATAAATGGCTAAAGAACTCAAAAAACAGGTTGATTCGCTAAAGCGAGGTGCCGTCGAGATATTCAGCGAGCCTGAACTGGTTGAAAAACTGGCCGCATCGGCTCAAAACTCCAATCCCTTGCGTATCAAATTGGGCCTGGACCCTACCAGCCCGGATATCCATCTGGGCCACACCGTGGTACTTAGGAAGATGCGCCAGTTCCAGGACCTTGGCCACAAGGCTGTTCTTATCATCGGCGATTACACCGCTCGCGTCGGCGACCCCACGGGCCAAAACTCTACCCGCCCGATTCTGACAGCCGAACAGATCGAGCAAAACGCTAAGACATATTTCGAGCAGGCCGGCAAGATACTCGACACCTCCGAAGATAAGCTGGAAGTAAGCTATAACGGGCAGTGGTTCGAGAAAATGACACTGATGGAACTAATCCAACTGGCCGGCAAAAAAACCGTCGCTCAAATGCTTCAGCGAGACAGCTTCAAGCAGCGACTGCAAAATGATGTCGATGTTTATACGCATGAGTTTTTGTATCCCTTAATGCAGGGCTACGACTCGGTGATGATAAAAAGTGACGTCGAACTCGGCGGAACGGATCAGACGTTTAATAATCTCGTTGGCCGTGACATTCAACGAGCCTACGGACAGCAGCCGCAGATCGTAATTATCATGCCCATCCTTGTCGGCCTCGACGGCAAAGAAAAAATGAGCAAATCCAAGGGTAATTATATCGGCGTCACCGATGAGCCTAACGATATGTTCGGCAAAGTGATGAGTATCTCCGACGATATGATGGAAAATTACTTTACGCTCCTGACCGATTTGCCCAGTAAAAAAATCGCTGAACTGATCGCCCCATCAAAGACCCACCCGAAAGAGGCTAAGGTTTTCTTAGGTAAGATGATCGTTTCGCAGTTTTACGATGATGAAAAAGCGGGCCTTGCTGCTGCTGAGTTTGAGAATATTTTCGCCAAAAAGCAATTGCCCGATGATATGCCGGAAGTTGACTTGCCAGCCAAAGCGATAAGGGCAAGCAAATTGCTGCTGGCCTGTAAGCTGGTGGCCTCTGGCGGTGAAGGTAAAAGAATGATAAAGCAATCAGCGGTAACTATCGACGGCGAAAAGATCAACGACCCGAATATGGAAGTTATGCCCACAGATGGGATGGTTGTTCAAGTCGGTAAACGAAGATTCGCCAAATTAAAAGTTAAGTGAAAATTATTGCGGAAAGTGTAAACTAACACTGTCACCCCTGCGAAGGCAGGGGTCTATGGCTTGAAAACTGGATTCCCGCCTTCGCGGGAATGACAAATATTGTTTCCGCAACAGGTACTAAGGTAGTAATTATGAATCTACCAAAATTAAATAATACCCAAAGATATGTCGGCTTGTATATTTTCGATTTCGGTGAGCATACAGGCGTTGGCTTTACCGCAGAAGAAGTCGCTGAACTATTGGAAAGCGAGAAGTACAAAGACTCAAAAGTCTACAAAATTCACAAGGCTTATCCTGACGGCAGGCTGGAATTAAAGGGCGTTAGGCCGGAAATCTTTCAACTTGAAATAGGGATGTTCTTCTACGCCTCTGATAATGATACTGCCAATAGTAACTTTAAAAAACTCACCGACCTGGCGATTAGAACAGCTCCCCCTTGCAGGGCGAAGGTCCACCTGGCCAAATACAGCGATGAAAAGTTCGTAACCGCGATCATTTACCCAGCCGAATATAACGACGAAATAAGCGATTGGCTGCTTGATAGTGATTATAAAACCACCGGCCAAGCTGAAGGTGGGTTCGACGCTGTCCAAAGATATTACGACGACAAACCGCAACTCATCGAGACCCAGCAACTATTCAGCAACAGTGAATACCAAAGCAGAACTGGCGAGCAGTTACTTGCCAATCTCAAAACAGCAGTTCAAAGATAAATGTATGGACCAAACAAAAGAACGTTCCTCGGTTCTTTAGCAGGGGTAATCCTTTCACTCTTCGGCAAATCTTCTACCAAATCAACGCCCGCCGATTGGAAAAAGGCAGAATTCAAAACCAGTACTCAAGGCATGGCAATAAGGTTCACAGAAAAACTGCGCCAGATTTTTCGGTTCAGGTGGATTAGAAAACATTAGTGTTAATTATTTAAACTCACCGTTTTGTTTACCGTCATATAAAGTAGGACAGGTTGGTTGTTTGAGTTAGAGGAGGGACAGCCCGGCACTGTTTTACACGGTAAAGCAGGGCAGGTCAAAGTAGCCATGTGGATTATCGCGGTTTTGTCAACTTTGTTTTTGACGGTGGATAAGCTGGGCGGTATAATCGAATGGCTAAAAAGTATTTGAAAATTTTGTTAAAGGAGAAGGTACGATGTTGAAAAAAACACATATTAATCTGTTTGTTAGCTTGGTCATTTTGTTGGTTTTAACCTGTTCGATCTCAGCGGTGCCGAGTGAAGTTACCAAAAAGACCATACCGTATGAGTCGCTCGAAAAGTCGATAGAGGCTGAACTGTTCGATCCCGAGTTTGTACGCGGAGACTGCAGCTATACGGCATTGATAGCTGCTTCGAATGGCAAAATCTATTTTTCGATCGGAACGCATAACACCGATTACGCTTCGCGTTTTTACAGTTTCGATCCAAAGACAAATAAGATAACCGAGATCGCCAGGATGGACGAAGTGCTCGGCGAAGATATTCAAAAGCAGTATTCGCACGGCAAGATCCATACACGCATGTTCGAGCATAAGGGCAGGATATGGTTCGCGACACATACCGCTTACTACGATGAGGATCTGCCGGGCACCGATGTCGTCAAAAAACAAACCGCTTACCAGGGCGGGCACTTTATGAATTACGACATTGAGACGGGGAAATTCACCGACCTTGCGCAGATATTCCCGAACGAGGGCATCATCACACTGACGATGGACAAGGAAAATGAAATTCTGTACGGCCTGACCTGGCCTTCAGCCTTACTTGTAACCTACGATATAAAAAATAAGGACATTCGCTACTGGGGCGCTGTGCAGGAAAGAGGTGAATGGGGGCATCACGGCAACGAATGGGATATGGTTTGCCGAACGTTAGGGATCGATCCTGACGGTTATGTTTACGGCTCAACCATGTTCGGACGCGTTTGGAAATATGACCCCGCTAAGCCCAGACGAGTCGGTTATATCGATGGTCTTGATTTGTGCAGGGTGCCTTTCTCGCAATCTTCGGCTGAGACGCTCAAAGGTGATTTTAGAAACAACTGGCGGACGATCGAATGGAACGAAAAAACCAAAAGTTTCTGGGGACTGCACTTCGAGACGACAACTTTATTCGAGTTCGTGCCGGAAGCTAACTATGTAAGAGCGGTTACTCAATTAAGTCACCCTGATTATGTCGGCATGCCGAGAAACCCTGAGATCAGTCAGCTTGGCTTTACCGTAGGCCCGAAAAATACCATTTTCTATCTCGCTCATGGCCCTGCGATCGAGATCAAGGGTAGAGAAAAGGTCCGCTCGTCATTGAATCTTATCACCTATGAGATCGACAAGGCCAAGTACACCAATCATGGTGCGATATTCTCAGCGGATAAACGCAGAGTATTCTTCTGCGAAAGTATAGCCATCGGTACCGACGATCATATTTACTCGGTCGCTTGGGTCGAAGTTACTGACCCTGCCAAGGCAAAATCGCTGGAGGACGCCCGAGCAGACGGCACGCCTGCTGAGACCAAAGAAGCGGTCTACGAAATGATGCTGATCCGATTACCAAAATCCAAGAGTTTTATAAAAAAGAAATAGGGGACAAAAAAATGGATATTAAAATTAGCAGTTCGGCTTTTACCGAAGGCGGCATGATACCGTCGAAATATACCTGTGACGGTAAGGATATGTCGCCGGCTTTGAGTTGGCAGGGCGTTCCACAGGAGACAAAGAGCATCGCTCTTATATGCGACGACCCTGATGCTCCAATGGGGACCTTTGTACACTGGGTTTTGTTCAACTTACCCGCTGATACTACACAGCTACCGGAGAACTATCCCGAAGATGAGACGCTTGATAACGGCGCCCGGCAGGGGATCACCGATTTCGGCAAGACAGGCTACGGCGGGCCATGTCCGCCAAGCGGGACGCACAGATATTTCTTCAAGATTTACGCTCTGGATACCGTGATCGATATGGTCAGCCTGGTTGACAAGCCCAAACTGCTCGAAGCGATGGACGGTCACATCCTCGCACAGGGGCAGCTGATGGGCAGATACAAAAGGCATTAGAAGTTCTTTATTATGGCAGCGGTGTGGATCGCGAGCAGCATCATATAGTCGAGGTCGCCCATATTATAGCTTGTATGTGCCATATCGTTGTCAATATACAGGACACCGAAACATCCGCTTTCGCCTATAATCGGGGCGATAATTACAGAGTGTATTTTTTGCTTCGGGCTTATCTGAGGCGGAATTCGCGGCATTAGTAAGAACTTGCCGGAATCAACGACCTGATTAATCTTTTCATTAAGTTCGATCTGGCTCAATTCCACTGCCGAGCCGTCTCTCCTTTTGCCTGCATGACAGGACGTAGGCCCGGTCGGCTGATCTCGCAAGGCGGACCATACATGATAGCAGTTAAATTGTTTCGCCGCGATAGTCAACAATGTCTTAAGCACTTCGTCGAGACTATCAGCTCTGCAGATCGCCTCGGTAGCCTGTACAAAATCTTTTGCCCTGTTAGCAGGCAGTTTTATATCGGGAGCATTCCTGGCAGTTATTTTTCTAACGATAATCTGAAGCCCGGCTGTCGCAGGCGACATTGTATCCTCGAAGTTATGCGAGGATGTAGTCAGGGTGTCTTCCAGGTGGATCGCTTCTTCGGTTTCCGTGCCGGCTTCGAGATCGATCTCAATTACAAAATCATTTATTCGCAATTTGTCACCGGTCTTAATTTCCGATTTGTGGACAGCTTCGTCATTAAGATATGTTTTATTTGCCGAATCCAGGTCTTCGACCATCCACTTTCCATCCTGCGTACTGAAGATCACCGCATGATGTCTCGATACCATCTTATCGGGCAGGAAAACCTGACTGTCGGCGTGTCTGCCGATATGGACAGGACCGTTGATGAATTGCAACTCTTTTAGAGTACGCCCATTTTGTTTTACGACCAAATGCATCTTTCTTTTCTCCGCACATACATTTGGATTAAACAGCCTTTACACCTTTATTATGACGAATTTACCACGATTTGTCAAGAGATTTTTGTTCTGGCCAATGCTTTATTGCTTTGGTGAAAATTTTATGTTAATTGGCATGAATCTTTTCAATGATATCAATTTTGTGCTGCGTGGAGGCGGACTGTTTTTAGAGGATGATCCGGCTATTTTCTTTGAGCATGTAGGTAAAGTCGCTGACATTGCCCCGGCCGGTGGTGACGATGTGGTTGATCACCTCGACCTGGCGGCGTTGGTTGATGCCTGGCTTGCGACCGCTCAGCCACAATCGCCTAACTGGAACCCGAACTGCGATATAGCCCCATATTATAAGCCTGATGGCAGGGTCAATCTGCTCGATTTCGCGATGCTCACCAAATATTGGCTGTACAACACTTCACTGTAAAAAATTATTATAAGCCCAGGTTGTAGAATTTGTTTGGGTTGGCGAAGAGCCAGTCGTAGGCTATCTGTTTTGCTTCGGCTTCTGTAATGTATTCGATATCTGCCATATCCGCAAGAGCGATAGCTATATTGTCCTTGGCGATCGAGGCGTGAGCCCATGCTCGGTCGGCAAATCCGCTGAAATCCGAACCATACCCGTGTATCTTGCCGTGTGGTACGCTACTGACCACCTGCTTGAACATATTCTGGCAATAGACAGGATCGAGCATATTGGCCCAGCAGAAATCGATCGCTGCATTAGGATAGTTTTTCGCCAGGAAGAGTATTTCGCCGCTATAGGGCCAGTTCGCGTGAAACAGATCGAATCGCACGTCACGGTACGTATCAATAATTTCCGTAAGCCCGATGGCGTTGGCTCTGACTATATCATTTCGCATTTCTGCCAGATGTCCTGTATGGATCTGAATCGGCAGTTCCATCTCACGGGCCGTTTGTATGGCTTGATGGAACAGGTAATCACTTAATGGTTTTAACTGTTCACAGTCGCATTGATCCCCGGACATTATCATGTTAAAGGTTTTTTCGGCTTTGGCTTTGTCGGGCGCATCGTATTTAAGGGTGCGTACATAGGCGCTCGCGTTTTTAAAGGCTACTATTCCAAATCGTTTATAAGCCTCGAATAATTCTTTACAGATGTTAACATATTCATCCAGGGTACTTACCGTTTTGCCGATGGTACCCGCTATTTTCTGAATAGTATCATGGTCACATACCTCAGTAAAAGGTGTCAGGTGGACTACTAATCGCCCGCGAGGTGTAATTTTTAATGTTCCGTCAACAACTTGCTTTATCTCGTCGATCTCACCTACAACATCTTCGAGCCGAACTACGATATTGGCCTGGTCAAGGATGTCCTCGAAGACCTTTTCATCATCAAGCCTGAGCGGGTTAGATTCGACCCGCTTTAAAGCATCAAGGGTTAACTCTTCTATGCCATAGAACTTTTTCAGTGCAAGTTTTGTAACCTGTGCACAACCTGTGTGACAGGTTCGCTTCCAGGCCTTTTCAAATACAGGCCATCGCTGCTCTATCCCAAGGGAAGTATCCTTGATGATCTCTATTTCAGAATCCGAAGATGCGCTGTGCAGATCGTCCAGCAGGTAATCTTCGGTCAAAATACTCATCGGGTCGGTGTATTTGGGCCCGCAAACCCTGCTGTGGTCGTGGCAGTCGATCAGCGGAACCGTTTCGAGGTAGGCACGAAGTTCAGGAAAGTATTTCGAGTTACTTTTCATATCATTGTTCCAGAGAGGTCAAGTCCTTGTACGTTTCACGTCTTCTTATTACTTTAAACTTACTGCCGTCGACAAGGACCTCGGCTGCTCGACCGCGTGCGTTATAGTTGCTGCTCATGCTGAATCCATAAGCGCCGGCTGTAAAGACCCCTAACAGTTGCGATCGCGCTACAGGCGGCAACGCTCTGTCTTTAGCGAGAAAATCCCCAGATTCACAGATCGGCCCAACTACGTCAACGACCTCTGTGCCTTCTATGTCCAGATCCATATTTCGCTCAGCGGGTACAAATTTATCTTCCACATTCGTTGGCCAAATGAAATGAAATGCTTGATACAAGGACGGCCGGATCAGATCGTTCATCCCAGCGTCGACAATGACAAATTTTTTACTGCCGCCGGTCTTGGTATAAAGAACGCGGGTCAGCATTATACCAGCGTTAGCGCAAATACTCTTGCCCGGCTCAAGGATCAGTTTCAAGTTTTTATCCTTGAGCATAGGCACGATACCTTTGGCGTAATCGAGAGATGATGGAACCGTATCGGATTCGTAATCGGCGCCGTAACCGCCTCCCAGATCGAGAGCTTCTACCGTGTGACCATCCTTGCGAAGCTGATCTATCAAAGGCAGGATCTTCTTTACGTAATTCACATATGGATCGATCGTTTTACCGCCCGAGCCCAGGTGTACGTGGATCGCGCACAGGTTTACCGCTTCATTACCGCTGTAATCGGCAAATATCTTCCGCGCATGTTCGATGTCGACGCCGAACTTGGTTTCCTTTACCCCTGTTGTTATATAAGCGTGAGTTTTATATTCGATATCCGGATTGACACGCAGAGCGACTTTGGCCCTTTTGCCTTCCTGCTTGGCGAGTTTGGCAAGGTTCTCAAGTTCGGATTCGGATTCGATATTGAAATAAGCGATTTCTGACTTTAAAGCCTCGACGATCTCAGCATCGGTTTTACCGACACCGGCGTAGACAACTTTCGACATGTCACCGCCGGCCTGCTTGACGCGATACAGTTCACCGCCGCTGACAATATCAAAACCACTGTGAGCCTGGGCCATAAACTTTAAAATATTT
>JBHPGW010000068.1:0-13311 GCA_042569785.1 Planctomycetota bacterium
AGCCTTGTCCTCACGACGGCCTAAATGCGAACAGAAAATATTAAAATGCTCTAAATAAATGACGGACACTCGCTGATTGAATTTATGTAACCTGCATCAAAGGCATGGCCTTTTCAGGTTAAGAGTTTCTCGATCTGGTCGATTGTTTTTTGGGTTGCCCCCTGGTTTTTCTTTATTATTTGCTGGCCGTTGGTCGCGATCTGTTTCGCGTACTCAGGCTCGTTCAGGCATTTCTGCAGTACCTCGAAAAGCTGGTACCTATCCGCCACTCGAACCGCTCCATCTCCAGACAAAAGTGCATCTACCGTCTGAGTAAAATTGAAGGTATAAGGGCCGAAGACCGTGAACTTGCCCAAAGCAGCCGCTTCCATCATATCCGAACCGCCCATCGGAACAAGTGTTCGACCGACAAAGATCAAACTTGCCAGCGAATAGAACTTCCTTAGATCGCCCATCGTATCACCGAGAATAACTGTCCTGGTCTTTAAGGCTTTGGCATTGCGCAACACAGATGTTTTGAATTCGCTGTAACAAATGATCTCAAAGCCTTTTTGTTGTACCAACTCTGCCACTTCATCGAAGCGTTCAGGCTTGCGTGGCACGATCACCAGCCGCAAAACGCCGGCAGTATCGAGCCTTATCAACTGCTCGAACGTTTCGAGTACGATCGCTTCTTCGCCGGGCCCTGTACCGCCTGCTACCAGCAATTGCTCCGTATCGATACTCAGTTGAACAGCCAACGCATAGGCACCCTCGACTTTATCCGTAATCTCTGCTGTGTCATATTTCAAGGACCCGGTGACAACCACTTTTTTCTCCCTGCACCCGATCTGCCTGAAGCGTTCGGCATATTCTTCGCTCTGAGCGAGGATCAAACTTACCTTTGCGAACATCCGTTTCGCGATCGCTTTAATTTTGAGATACTTTTGAAAACTGTTTTTACTTATCCGCCCGTTGACCACCACGACTGGGATGTTCATCTTATTGGCGATACTGACAAAATTGGGCCAAACCTCCAGCTCCATAAACAGACAGGCCGTGGGCTTGAGGTTTTTGAAAACACGTTTTCTTATCCAGGAAAAATCCAGCGGAAAATAAAACACCGTATGTTCATCGCCGTAAAGCGAATTAGCCCTGGCAAAGCCGGTATCGGTCGTAGTACTTATCAGTATCTCATAATCGCTGAACCGTTTTTGAAACTCTTTAACGATCGTGGTTGTCGCGTTCACTTCGCCGAGACTGACCGCGTGTATCCAGATGCATTTTTTTTCGGGCCTCTTACGAGTTACATTGCCGAACCGATGCGACCAGCCGGCCTTGTACCGATCATGCCGGAGCATACGGTAGATCACCAGCGGACTTAACGCCACAGCCGCTGCCAGATAAATCAAATCCAAAATCAATTTCATCTGAACAATAATATTTGCAAAACAGCCCCATGTCAAATAATTACTGGCCACATAACACCGCAAAAACCACCGAACCTGCTCACCGGTTTCAGGCATTCCGAGCAAACAGGAACCTATTTAAAACAGTTTTCTCCACTACGTGCCCCTTCGGTCGAAATGGCAACAGCACACTTATATAATTGGTATAATAAACTGTTAAGTATAAGCTCAAGCGTCCCGACTCGATTGAGCCGACAATAGGCCATTTGAAAACGGACGACTATTTAGGTGCTACAAGCATTGTCATTCTGCGATGCGCCATTCTGCTTTGCCTGTCTACCTTTGCCACTTCCTCTAATTGTTCAACAATGCCGTTCATTACTTCAAAGCCTCTTTCCTTGTGCAGCATTTGCCTGCCTCTAAAAAGCATGGTAAACTGCACCTTGTGCCCTTTTGCGAGGAATTCACGAGCGTGTTTGAGCTTTATATCGAGGTCGTGCTTGTCGGTTTCGGGACGAAGACGTATTTCTTTAAGCGTTTGTGAGTGCTGGATGCTCTTTTTATGGCTTTCCCTGGTTTTTCTTTTCTCTTCATAAAGCCATTTTCCAAAATCCATAATTCTGCAGACCGGCGGATCACTGAAAGGCGAAACTTCCACCAGGTCCAGACTTGCTTCAAGAGCTTTCTGCATTGCGATATATTTTTCGACTATCCCCACTTGATTGTTATCGGCGTCAATGAGCCTTACTTCTTTGGCGCGGATTTTTTCGTTTACTCGTAATCTTTGCTTAGCGATTGTATTACCTTTCGTAATTAGTTAATATTTAGTTTTTAAAAACTCAGTTCTATTTGCTTATCGTCAATTTTTTGCCTTATTATTCGCATAAAATCTTCGGTTTTGAGAGTTTGTGTCTGCTTTTCACCTCTGATCCTGACGTTTACCTGCCCGGAATCGGCCTCTTTCGGGCCTACAACGAGCATATACGGCAATTTGTCGCCATGTGCTTTTGCGATCTTGGCACCGATCTTTTCATCTGAATAGTCTACGGCCGATCGCAAAAGAGTGTTCTTGAGCATTTGCTGAACCTTTCCGGCATATTCATTGGTCTTTTCGCTGATTGGCAGTATCCTTACCTGTTCCGGCGCCAGCCACAATGGAAAGCTGGCCGCGTAGTGCTCTATAAGGATACCCATGAATCTCTCGAACGAGCCTAAAACCGCTCGGTGGATCATAACGGGAGTTTTTTCCGTGTTGTCAGAATCGGTATAGGCCAGGCCGAACCGTTTCGGCATGGAAAAGTCCAGCTGGATCGTACCCAACTGCCACGACCTCTTAAGGCAGTCCTTTACATGAAAATCTATCTTGGGCCCATAGAACGCGCCGTCACCTTCGTTGATCTGGAAGTCGATGCCCTTTTTCTCCATTGCGGACCTAAGAGAATTCGTCGCGATCTCCCAGATGTCATCGGAGCCGATATGTTTTTCCGGCTTAGTAGAAAGCTCGATATGAAACTCCTCGAACCCGAACGCTTTGTATATTTCAAAGGTAAGATCGATCACTCCCATTATCTCTGCTTCGATCTGTTCTTCCGTGCAGAAGATATGGGCATCGTCCTGGGTGAATTGCCTTACCCTGAAAAGCCCGTGCATTACACCGCTTGCCTCGTGTCGATGTACCAAGCCAAGCTCAGCAACTCGCAGAGGAAAATCGCGATATGAATGCTGAGTAGCGTTATAGACCAGGCATCCGCCGGGACAGTTCATCGGCTTTATGGCATAGCCGATGTTGTCGATCTCGGAGAAGTACATGTTCTCTTTGTAGTTGTCCCAGTGTCCGCTTTTGTGCCAAAGCTGTTCGTTGAGTATGATCGGCGTCTTTATCTCTTCATAGCCGTAGCGGTTGTGAACACTTCGCCAGAACTCGGTAATGGCGTTCCAGATGATCATCCCTTTTGCGTGCATAAACGCAAAACCCGGGCCTGCTTCGTTGAAGCTGAACAGGTCGAGCTGTTTGCCCAATACGCGGTGGTCACGCTTCTTTGCTTCTTCGAGATTGTGCAGATACTCCTTGAGTTGTTTCTTGTTCGCCCATGTGGTTCCGTAAATACGCTGAAGCATTTTTTGCGTCGGGTCGCCATGCCAGTAAGCACCGGCGACTGACATTATCTTAAAGCTGCCTACTTTGCCGGCACTGGGGGCATGGGGGCCGCGGCAGAGATCCTCAAAGCCGTCGCCCTGTGAATAGAAGCTGATAACGTCACCATCGGCGCGGTTTATATTGTCGGTTTTATATTTATCAGACGCTAACTTTTCCAGTGCCTGTGCACGTGTCATTTCTATTCTTTGGAAAGGTTTGTCAGCCTTGACGATCTCAGTCATTTTTTGTTCTATTGCTTTGAAATCATCCGGGCGGATCGGCTCGTCAAGGTCGATGTCATAGTAAAAACCATCCTCTATGGTCGGGCCGTAGACCAGTTTACTTTCCGGCCAGAGTGAGCAAATAGCTTCAGCCATAACGTGGGCGCAGCTATGCCGCATTATTTCCAGCCCTTTTTCATCCCTGCCGGTGATGATCTGGATACTGCAATCGCTGTTGATATGTGTGGACAGTTCGACAACTTCGTCGTTGACGATCGCGGCCAGAGCAGCTTTTGCGAGCCCTGGTCCGATCTGGGCAGTTAATTGTTCAATCGTGTCCCCGTCGTTTACTTCTAATATAGCCCCATCGGGCAGAGTCACTTTCGCCATAAAATTATCCGGTAATTTCAATCGTTTTCTTATTACGCCGTTCAGGTCGGCAAAACTTGATTTTCGAAGATTTTAATCGCTTTGAGCAGGATTTGTCAATAAAAATGATTTTTCTTGCTTTTTCATGGTTTTACTGATATAATATAACGTCCTATAAATGACTGAAACAAATTCCGGAGAAAGTCGTTATGGATGTCAATCTGATTTTGCTGAAAAAAGGTATAGCGGCTAAAGAGATCCCTTTGCCTGGCGCAGTTACCGTAATTGGCAGAAGGAGTGAGTGCGACCTGTGCATACCGCTAAAAGCCGTCTCAAGAAAGCACTGTCAGCTAAATACCGATGGGGGCAAATTAAAGATTCGCGACCTCAATTCCAGTAACGGCACAATGGTTAACGGCAGAAGCGTCGAGGAAGCAATGATCCAGCCAGGCGATTCTCTCAAGATAGGCCCATTAACCTTTTTGGTCAAAATTGACGGCAGGCCTGTCGACTTCGGCCCGTCAGATATTACCATCGAAAAGCCAACACCAGCACAGACCGATGAGAATACAGCACAATTCGATGATCTTGACGATCTCGGTGACTTTGAAATATCCGATGACGAGTTGGATTCCCTGCTCGATCAAGCAGAGGGTTAAGATATTTTTGCCTGCATATAAAAAAACTTTTTATCTTGCCATAATCGCCACAATATATTACTTTGTGTCATGTCGCTGGTTTATTTTTTATATTATAGCGAGATCGTTTTATGCAAATAGAGGGCTTAATAAAGTGTTACTCTTTTATTTTTCAGCCCTCGCCGATCCTGGCCCAGTTGTCCTTTCCCTTTAATCCCGTCAAACTGATCCTTCTCGTGGTCTGGTTTTACCTTTGCCTCTATATCGTTCAGCGATTCCAGTTCAACCCGCTGGTCCCTAAAAACACCAGAAGTATTTTTAATCTTACCGCGGTTTTTGCCGGGCCCATTATACTGCTGCTGCTGGTGATACTGGATGTCCTGAAAAAACTGCTCGCCGGGACAGCTAGTTTTACCGAAATAGTAACGCAGCAGGTTCGTGACCTGGCCAGTTCAGCCAAGTCTTCGGGCTTACTCAAGACGATGGGTGCGTCGAAGATAACATTACTCGATAGTTCCGGGTCAGAACTCAAGGAAATCTATGGTGCCGGCAAAAAAACAAAAGGGAAGAACCCTGTCCTGAAACTGACCGAGGATATTATCTGGACAGCGATGAACGACAGGGCAAGTGACATTCTAATCGACCCGAAGGATTCCGAACATTACACTGTCAGGTTTCGTATCGACGGAGTCCTGCGAGTTGCCTATGAGATCAAAAGCGGCGTCTGCCAGGCGGTGATCAATTCGGTCAAGGCGGTCTCGAATATGGATATTGCTGAGCGACGCAGGCCGCAGGACGGCTCGTTTATCGCAAGGACCGATGACGGAACGACCAGTTTTCGAGTCGCGAGCGCAGGGGTTAGAAACGGTGAAAAGCTTTCAGTAAGGGTGCTTAGCCGTGACGCGAGTCTCTTTACGCTCGAGAGTATCGGCCTATCCTCTAAGCAGTCTGATATAATCAAGCAGGCGATCGACAGGCCTTCTGGAATGATACTAATGTGCGGCCCGACCGGCAGCGGCAAAACCACCACACTCTACGCAATGCTAAACGAGATCGACCTGCACACCAGAAATGTAATTACAGTTGAGGACCCGGTCGAATATGTTCTGAAAAACGCAAGTCAGATCGAGGTCAACCCCAAGGCTGACATCACCTTTGCAAAGGCACTTCGCAGTATTCTCAGGCAGGACCCGGATGTTATCTGTGTTGGTGAAATTCGAGACGAAGAGACCGCATCGATCGCGCTTCGAGCATCCCAGACAGGCCATCTTGTCATGGCGACGATCCACTGCAACGATAACGCATCAGCGATGGTAAGATTGCTGGACCTCGACGTGACGCCGATAATGATGTCTTCGGGCCTGAGCCTGATAATCGCTCAACGGCTTCTGCGCAAACTTTGCGATAACTGTAAACTACCCGCAAGGCTCAGCGAAAAACAGATCGAGAACTTTCGACGGAAAAAGATCAATTATAAAAATATCTGCCGTCCGGTTGGCTGCGGTCAATGTGAAAACACCGGATTTCTCGGAAGGGTCGCGGTTTGCGATATCCTTACTATCGACGACGATCTCAAGGCAAAAATAGCTGACGGTAATTTATCTGTCAGCGAGCTGAAGATCAATGGCAACAAAGACGGCGCAGCTAAGCTTCGCAAAGAAGGAATGAAATTGGTACTGACAGGCGTGACAAGCTTCGACGAAGTAAAGCGAGTGATAGGGCAATAAATAAATTTTAAGAACTAAACTTATGATTTTCTGGATTGGCATTTTGGTCGGGATCGCTTTCGTGGCTTTGGCAGTCAAGATAGGCTTCTACGAAACATGGGCGATGCTCTTCAACATCGTCATGTCGATATATCTGGCGGTATTCATAACACCTTTGATCGCATCGATCCAGGGCACTGAAAGGATCGGCTATTCCAGCTTCATCGGAGTAGCGGTTACCGCGATAGTGACCTTCCTGATTTTGCACGGCATTTCCTTTCTGTTTTTCACAAGCCAGTTTAATGTAAAGGTACCGAAAATATTCGATATTCTCGGAGCGGGTTTCCTCGGCTTTTTAGCAGGCTTTGCAGTCTGGAGTTTCGCCAGTTTACTCGTACTGATCACGCCGGTTTCGCAGCAGAGTTTCATAAAAGAGATCGGCCTTACCAGACAAAAGTGCCAGGCGAACATCGCCTACGTTAGCTGGTGGTGCGATAAAGTTAATGGCCTGGTCGGATCCGGTGACAGGAAATTTTCCAGTGCCAAGGTAATCGAAAAGATGCTGAACACCGCCGAAGAAAAAAGAAAAGCAAAACCCTCTGCCGACCCAAATATTCTCGTCGACCCAAATCAAACAGACGAATCCTGAAAACCGCTAAAATTAAGTCTGATAAAAATTCTCTTGACATCGTGTCACTAATAGTGTAATATGGCAATATTGTGTGCCGTAATGATATGTTATCGGCATTGGAAGGAGAAAAGGAGAGGACTCTTTGGTTTTCACATCAGGTTCTCCCCCGTAAAAAAGTTCAGTTGCCCTGGCTTGAATAATACGTGCGCCCTTAGATTGTGGCTTCGGCTTGGAATTGTGCCGATAAGCTTCTAAAGGCTGTGTGTTACGAGAGCCGTCTGAGCTAAACAGAGAGTCAGAGGAGAAAAATGAGAGTCTGGTTTAAGGCGATTGCTGTTATATCGTTGCTTTTGCTCGCGCCTGCGGCAAATGCGACACCTATCATACAAACTTTGGGCCCCTTCGATGTCACCTTTTATAACGCCGGCGATTCCGATGGGCTTTATACCGGCTCACAAAACTGGACCCCGGAACAGATCACTGACGTCGCAGCTTCTATCGACGCATGGGCGTCGAACATCGACGAAAATCCTATTAGAAATGTCAATATGCATTTGTTCTGGGACGAGCTCGACTCGCTCGGCTCAAATGTTCTGGGCGGCTCGGCAAGCGTCAGGATCACCGACTATTCCTCGCAATGGAATCTCGGTGAATATGTTTGGAAAAACCCACTCGATATACTCGAGGACCCGGGAACAAGCAGTTACGGATTCGATACCGTAATACGCTACGACGTCACCGCTGCGGACACTAACTGGAATTTCGGTTCTGATGCTCCGGGTGCTGGTGACATTGATTTTCGATCTGTTATTACCCACGAGATAGGCCACTCACTCGGCTTTGATTCTACTTATGAAAGCCCCACTTATGATGATTGGGGATGGTTCTATACCAGCCAAACACAAGGCGAGTATTACGGACTCAGCGAATGGGATCAGCACCTGGTAGATTCTGCTGGTAACAAACCCGAGAACGGCACGACAGGTACGCCGGACAACTTCAACGAGACCGATGACCCCGTCTACTTCGATGGCCCAAACGCAATGGCTGTCTATGGCGGCCTGGTGCCTATTTACGCGCCCAACCCTTACCAACCAGGCTCAAGCCTTTCGCATATCGACCAGGCTACTTTTCCAAACTACCTGATGAGCCCTGCTATTTCCACAGGCAGTATGAACAGAATGCCATCGGAACTTGAATGGGCAATAATGCAGGACATAGGATGGAACCTAACCCCGGAACCAGCCACAATATTACTCCTCGCCATCCCCGCAGTAGTCTTAGCAACAAAAAGAAAAACCCGCTAAAACGTTAGGGTTTCATAACAGTCAGTATCCTTATGCTTTGTATATTCCGATTTCAGGTGATAAATAGATGTAACGTTCATTAACAAGAGCATAGTTCGGGCCTTCGAGTCTTGGCGGTAAAAAATCAATGCGATCTGTGAATTATTAGCCTGAGTCTTTAACCATATCGATCAGGTATTGCCCGTAATGATTTTTCCTCAACGGATCAGCCTGCTTCAATAGTTGCTCCGCATCGATCAGGCCTGTTCTATAAGCTACCTCTTCCGGACAGCCTATCATCAGGCCCTGTCGATGCTGAATGGTCTGTACAAAATTCGAAGCCTGCAGCATCGACTCCTGTGTCCCCGTATCAAGCCACGCGATCCCCCTGCCGATCAGTTCAGCTTTGAGTTTGTTCTTTCTTAGATAAATATTATTGACCTCGGTAATTTCCAGTTCGCCCCGGGCAGACGGTTTAACACTTGCGGCAACTTCGGTAATGTCACTGTCATAAAAATAAAGCCCAACCGCCGCGTAATTTGATTTCGCTTTTTTAGGCTTTTCTTCGATCGAGAGCACGTTGCCCGACTCATCGAATTCCAACACACCGTACCGCTCCGGATCGCGCACCCAATAGCCGAAGATCGTTGCACCGTCATCTTTTTGAGAAGCGGCTTTTTGCAAAGATTCCACCAGCCCATGCCCATAAAAAATATTATCACCAAGTATCAGACACGCAGGCCCATCGTTTATAAACTTTGCACCGATGATAAACGCCTGCGCCAACCCTTCGGGCCGAGGCTGCTCTGCATATTCAAGACTTATCCCCCACTGACTGCCATCGCCAAGAAGATGCTCGTACAAAGGTAAGTCGATAGGCGTCGAGATGATCAGTATCTCTTTTATCCCTGCCAGCATCAACGTCGTCAGCGGATAGTAGACCATCGGCTTATCATACACAGGGAGCAACTGTTTACTCACCGCCTGGGTTATAGGATAAAGCCTCGTCCCGCTGCCGCCCGCCAATATTATACCTTTCAACTCCATAACTGCCTCCAACTTTTACAATAGATTTCCGTTCCGGGCTCTGGGCCGTACTTCGTGTCTCCGCTCGGCTTTGCCGCAATCGAGACATAGTTGTTACTCAAACTGACCGTTTTGAAAGCTTATGTCAATGTAACCTACTTTCCAATAAGACGTTATATGTTACAAAAAAACAATGAAATCTGCCATCGGCCAAAGGCCTAATCCGCAATTTTGACTTTTAACTTTTAATTTTTACATTCTCAAACTGACCATCGATCAGTTTGAGTTGTTAGTTCACAATTCTAAATTCACAATTCACCTATGTCAACGACAACCTCATTATGAACAAAAAAAAATAAAACAAAGCGACCTTCAAGGATTCACATATTTCAAGAAACTCTCGCAGATACTTGAACGTCCGCACAACCCAGGTTGTCAAAGGGATCGAGGCATTCATTAACATCTGCAAGCCATACGGCGTAAAATCAAATAAGGTTCAGCCCCACACACAAAAAAAACAGGACGGATATATTGATCCGTCCTGCTTGAGGAAAATCTATTTCAATCGCTTTTAATCAGTCAATGTTGTCGTTTTTAAACATCGCGAGCTTGTTGGACCAGTTTACCATAGAAGCAGTCTGAAGCTCGGTCTGTCTTTTCTGCAGTTCAGCAAGTTTGCGTTTAGAATCTGCACGGGCGACCATCGCCTGATCGAGTGCACTGGCCAAATCGGTACGCTTTACTGCCATCGCATGATACTCATCGGCCGCACCAATTACACGCTCGGCTTTGACTTGCTGTACTCGTGCACTGAATCTTGCCTTTATCGCGTCAAGATGTGCCTGTGCGGACTCACGTTTTGAGGCGTTTTCTGCCAGAACAATATCCATCTCAACTTGCGCTGCGGCACGCTTTGAATCAAGGTCGGCATTTTGACAGGTTTTGCTTGTATTCGCGTATGCTACTATACGGTCATATGCAGCTTCACCCCTGAATGTCTGGCTCAAGGCCAACTTCTTGTCTCGCTCGATCTCAGCTCTGAGCACTTCATGCTCCATAGTAAACTGAGCGTTAGTTCTGCTGATCTCAGCCTCTACATTTTGTTGCAGCACGCTGGAATGTGTCAACGCCTGCTGATAGTCTGCTTGTGCGATCCTTTCCGAAGATTCTATCGAATTATGTACTTTAGCAAGTTCAGCTTTAACATATCTTTTTGCTGAATCTACCTGAGCATCGATCTTCAGTGCCAAGGCTTCCTGAGAATCAGATATGCTTTGTGATTCAGCCATGAGCTTGGAATACTGAGCGTCACCTTTCTGCTGAACGGCCCAAAGTGTAACCTTTAATTCTTCAACATCATTTTGACCACATTTAGCAGTGGCCTGTGCTTCAGCAAGAAGTTGTTCAGCACGAGCATTGGTAATCTGATCAAGAGCGTTTGCCTGACTACGATAATCCATAGCCTCTGCTTCTTTTTCCTTACGGAATGATTCTGCTTGAACGACTTGCTGCCTGTATTTAGATTCCGTGATATCAATCTCTTTTGCTGTCTTTGTTTCAATTTCACTGAACCTGGCACGTGCCTGTGCTTCAAGTGCATTTGCGATTGCTAACTGTTCAGCAGAAATAGCTTCCTGCTGAGTTTTAATTGCCATTAGACTTGTTTTCGCTTCCGCGAAAGTGGCTTGTGCGACCAAATCGTGTGCATCTGCCTTTGCCCGTGTTCGCATAACCTCGGCGAAGCTTTTTCTATAGTTTGCGATGTGATCAGGCTCTATTCTTGGAGCAACCGCCTGAACCTGAGGAACTTCAGGTACCTCGTGCAGTTCTTCGGGCTGTTGATCAATAACTGTTGTCTTGTTAGCGATCTGGACTTTCTTGGCAGCTTTTTTAGCCGCGATCTCTTCCAGGACTTCCTGTTTAATTCTTGCAGCTTCGGCCTCGGCTTCGGCTATGATCTGAACTTTCTGAGCTTCTGCTACTGCTTCTGCGTGCATCGCGGTTTCCCTTACGGCCTCTGCTCGAGCTGCGGCTTCGACCTTTACAAACTCAGCACGAGCGACCAGTTCAACCCTATCAGAATTAACTCGCAGCTTCTTGATCTCATTAAGTTCATCGTCGATTTTTGCCTGATGTTCAGCGATCATAGACTCGTAATTTGCCTGAGAACTGTTATTATTATGCCCAGCTTCGGCTCTGAGACGATCGATCTCAGCCAAGGCCCTTTCCAATCTTGTAGGAGCATTGGCGGATTTCTCTATTGTTTCGGCCTGTGATTTTGACTTCAGAGATTTGGCTTTAGTCAGTTTTAATTTATACTCTTCAAGAGCAAGATTGGCCTGAACGGTCTCGGCTTTGGCAACAAGCTCTTTTACACGTGCAGCAGTATCTTTAAGCAGCGCCGCTCTTAAGACACCCAATTTTTCGGCTTCAGATTTGGACTGAACACCGGTAGATTTGATCTGCTCATCGAGTTCATCAACTCTTGCCTGTGTTTCGAGCTTAACAGCTTCGGCTCTTGCCTGGAATGCTGAAATGTTTGCCGCAGCACGCTCGCGCGTTGCTTTTGATGCTTCAACCATTTCAAGTATCTTAGCGTTGCCTTCGACTTCGATAGCATTGTAAATCTTTTTTGTCTGTTTTGCAAGGGCACTGTCACGGTCAAACTTTTCCTGTGCGTTAGCCACAATATCATTATATTTACTTTCTCCTTCTTTTTCCAAAGAAGTTATGATACTTTCTTTTCTTTCGATGATGGCACCGAGTTCAGCTTCTCTTGCGGTGATCTGTGCCATAGCCTTAGCATATTCTCTATTATACTTTTCACGAAGGGTTTCTGCTTCCAAGAGGTCTTTGTTTGTCTGTGCTTCGATTTCGACACGGCTTGCGCCGTAATCAGCGACCTGCTTATCCAATTTGGCACGAGCCTGTACATCTACAACATCGGCCTGGTCAAGCACCGATTCGACTTTAAAAATCCCTGTTTTACCCTCACTTACATACTCGATCGGCATATCTGAACGGTTGGCCATCGCAGAAAATTCCGAATGAGTTTTCGAAATTTCACTGTGACTATTTCCTGGTCGCAGGATCTGACCATACTTGTCTCCACATCCTGAGATAAACAGCGCCAGAATTAAATAGATTCCCAACAAAAATCGAACTTTCCGTGTTTTCTCTATGTCCATCATTTTCTGTCTCCTAAGTTATAATTGTTAATATACATCCCGTTGCCACCCAACAGGACCAGTCATAGAGTCTCTCGTCATAATGAAAGAACCACTTTAACAGGCATAAGCTATTGGGGCAGTTTTTTGGGAATAGACAGGTCTCGTAACCCGAAAAGATGATTTAGAGAATGGGAAAGGCATATCCTTGAACTGGCAGAAAGTGTTCACCCAATTCTTATCGGAACAACGGACACGAATTGCTTGACCTGTTCAGGATGTAACCCTGATATAAACCCTATCGACTCTATGCGCATAAAAAAGACCTGAAGTTATCTCCAGGTCTTACAGGCTGTGTCGCAATTACAATCTGACCAGGTTATTTTTGGGATACCATCGTAAAATTATAAGTTTTTCTTACTAACAGCTAACACCTCAGTATTTTTTTGAACTTCAGCCAAAATATCGGCTGTTTCTTTACGATATTACGATTTCCATGCTATTTATCAGTTGCCAAGCTTAGTAATCAAGCTGGTGACACCAACAATGCTGATCATTCTGGCAATATTAAAGCAGCTGGACAATATAGATGCTTCAGCTTTGACGCCATCAAGGCCCCGCAACAAAAAACCGCTAACGTTTAAGTTATGTTTTATATGGCCAAACGGCAACTCAACTTTTTGCTTGCGAAGATAATATGTAGGCCATCCTGAGATCGGTATAATGATATTGAATCAAATTT
>JBHPGW010000069.1:0-13303 GCA_042569785.1 Planctomycetota bacterium
AAAATTTGATTCAATATCATTATACCGATCTCAGGATGGCCTACATATTATCTTCGTGGTGAAATCTTTTATTTATTGTTTTTTTCAATAAATTCTCTAACTTCCGGCTTTATGTATATGTTTTCAATATCGACCAATTTTATTGCAGCTTCTGCGCAGCAGCCTGCGATTTCCGCAGACGAGGCCTGTGTATCGATGAAGAATATCGATTCGCCCTTAACAGTGCAAAGCCCCCCGCCGCTGCCGCCAAGAGCCTCTCTACGGATACTTACGCCGCCGGTTTCCAGCAAAGACAACAATTCTTCTAAGATCAACTGCTTATTCATTACATGCCGTATCGTATACGATTCTTATGGTGACAGCAACAACATTGTTCAAGAAAACCAGCCTCAAAAACCGATATATAGAAAAACATGGAAACGTGACGGTCCTATTATACGATCTAAATACAGGAAGCAAAAGTGGCTACGATCATCGAAAAACGCAAATCTCTACACCGTAATCTAAAAACCCAGCAACTCAGGAACAATAAGCTCCAGTTCCAGGTAGGCCAAATGCAGGCCCTTGCCAATATCGGCACGACAACCTGTATGATCGCCCACGAAATAAACAACCTGCTGACCCCGCTGACCACCTACGCTGAACTGGCGATCAACAACCCTGACGATAAGGCCCTTACCGATAAAGTTCTCCGCAAGACAGCCAAAAACTGTCAGCGTGCTTCAGAAGTTATGCAGAGCATACTCACAGTAGCAAACGGAAAATCCCAAAACAAAAAGAAGACGCCGTTGCGCAAACTCGTCGAAGAGATATTCAACTGTCTCTGCCGTGATTTTTCCAAGGACGCAATAACCGTAAAGATCGATATTCCCGATGACCTGTGGGTGCACGCCGTGCCGGTTGAGATACAGCAGGTATTGATGAACCTTATTCTCAACGCCAGGGACGCTATGCTTGCAAATGGCGGAACGCTGACGATAAAAGCTGATCAGACAAAGGAACAAATAGTAATAGAGGTCGCCGACACCGGCTGTGGTATCGAGCCTGAAAATCTGGAAAAAATATTCGTCCCCTTCTTCACCACAAAGTCCAAAGAAGATTCGCAAGTTTCCGGCTCAGGACTGGGCCTTGCGTTCTGCAAAAAGATAATCGACGAGCATGCGGGCAGTATCACTGTGGATTCGCCCCCATCCAGGGGCGCCACATTCAAAATAACACTTTCATAGCCCCTGTAAATTTGATATGTTCAGCGTCAAGAGTCCCAAAACAGAGCCCTGAGCGCAAGCGACGGGACAAAAACGAAAGGAATTGCCGGTGAAAATTCCGATATTGTGTTACCATAGAGTTCTCGGTCCCAACGATGTTACGCCTCTAACGCCGACAGGTTTTGTCAGCCACATTTCGATCGAGCAATTCACAGAGCAAATGGACATACTCGCTGATAACGGTATGCAGGCGATTACCTATGAGGATTTTATCGACGCATCTGCCGGCCGGAAAAAATTGCCGCAGAGGCCTGTTATGATAGATTTTGACGACACCCGCATGGTCGCTTTTACAAATGCCTGGCCGATCATGAAGCAACGAGGATTCGTCGGCACCGTATTTGTCATTTCAGATGTCGCCGACGGAATCGATTCCTATATGGGTCCTTTGAAGGATTTCCCCGGAATGACCTGGGACGAGCTTAAAAAGCTCTCTGATAATGGCTGGTGCATGGGTGCGCATACAAAATCCCATTTCTGGCTCATCGATCTGTGCGAGAAAAAAGGCATAGAAGCGGTCCAATATGAGATACTCACCGGCAAAGAACGAATGGAAGAGATGCTGGGCAAACCTACCCGAGTCTTTGCATATCCGGGTGGAATGTATAACGACGAAATAGAGCAAATCGTAAAAAATAATTTTGCCGCAAACAGGATTTGGTTTCGAGATACCGTCGAAATTGAATATCTGATAGCAAACAGCCTGCATTTTGACCCGGCAAAAGTCTGTGATTTTTCCACGTCTGAATATGTCACTGAGGATACCGATATTTACCGCCTGCCTTGCGCGAATATTTCATGCCAAACAAATCAAAAAGATTTTGAGAACTGGATAAAAAACGCTATCGAATAATTTAGGAGAAAAAAATGGAAACAGCCGCTTCGTTTGGAACGTTGAATTATTGCATACTCTTTGTTTACCTGGCGATCGTCTTTGGTGTCGGGATATGTTTTTCCGGCAAACAGAAAACGACCAAGGACTACTTTTTGGGAGGCCGAAAGTTGCCATGGTTTGTCGTCTCGATGAGCCTGTTCGTCTCTCTGCTCAGCGCTATCAGCTATATGGCCTATCCTGCCGCGGCATACAAAGAAAATATCGCCCTTATTTTTGTCTGCTTTAATTTTATTATTATAGCTCCTTTCCTGTGTTTTCTTTTCTATCCCTTTTACAGCAGCCTTGGCGTCACTACCAGTTACGAATACATTAATTATCGCTTTGGCCAGACAGCCAGATTCGTAGCATCCACATTGTTCATATTGGCGAGATTGGGTTGGCTCGGCGTTGTGATATATGCACCGGCTCTTGCACTTTCGGTAGTCTCTGGCGTCAATATCTACCTGGCAATTTTCCTGATGGGAGGCCTTGCTGCCATTTATACCGTATTAGGTGGCCTTGCCGCAGTGGTCTGGACAGACGTCCTGCAGTTTGTATTCCTTGTAGCTGGTGCCATCTGGGTCGCCATAAGCTTAATTAACAATGTCCCCGACGGATTGGCAGGGATAATTGAGATAGCATCCCAGGAGGGGCATCTGGAAATAGTCGACTGGAAACTCGACCTGTTTAAGATGAGCGGATTAGCGGTAATGGTTTCATACTTCTTCCAGAGCCTGCAGGATTTTGGAACCGACCAGGTCAACGTGCAAAGACTCATGGCCGTTAAGGACTACCGTTCGATAGTAAAAGCGATCTGCATGAACTCTTTGTATGGATTTTTTCTTATAGGCCTGTTGCTATTTATTGGCCTTGGAATATTCGCCTATTTTCATCACTATCCGCAATTCTTGCGTGAAGGTATCGAAGGTGACCAGATACTGCCCTACTATATTATGCACGGGCTACCTAACGGCGTCTCCGGAATTGTCATAACCGCAATATTCGCCGCGGCCATGTCGAGTATGGATTCAGGGATCAACTCACTGGCAACTGTGATCATCAACGATATTGTAAAGCCCCTGCGGAAAAAGATCCGAACCGAAACCCAGGACGTAAAACTTGCGAGGATATTGACATTAGTCTTAGGTGTCTTTGCCATAGGAACCGCCTGCTATGCTTCGACAATTGAAGAAATATTTAAAGCAGCGGCAACATTCATCGGAATCTTCTCAGGCCCTATACTTGCTCTTTTCCTGTTGGGGATACTCTCAAGACGCGCAAGCTTCCATGGCTGGATCATCGGCACCGCCGTTGCGGTACCAGCAATGCTATGGTTTCAACACGGCCTCAAGGGACACTGGATTTACTACTTCCCGTTCTGTTTCGGCATAGCTTTGATAGTCGGATATATCGCAAGTGTAATAATTGGCAAGCCCAAGGCACCATCGGAATTAACGATCTGGGGCAGAAAGAATTTAAAACGAGAAGATTACTCAAGCGATTGATCGACCAATAGATATTGGAGTTAACATACAATGACGGACTTTCGAGTTGGCATTGGCCGAATCTGGCACGAATCGAACGGCTTCATCCGTACATACACCACAATTCGGGACTTCGAGTCGTTTGCCGGTGGAATAACCGTAGGCGAAGAACTTCTCGATCAGCCGGATCGCTGCGATGAGATCGCGGGGTTCATGGATGTATTCAACCGCGACAGCCGTATCGAGTTGGTACCACTGCTCTCAGCTGCTACACCACCATCGGGTCTGCTAAATCGCCAGGCTGTAGAGTCGCTTGAAAACAGTCTCCGTCGGCAATTGCGGAACGCCGGACAGCTCGACGGTATCTGTTTCGCACTGCACGGCGCTATGAGCGGTGAGAAAATAGCTGACCTTGATGGGCATTTTCTACAGGTACTGCGTAGTGAAGTAGGACCACAGGTGCCTATCGTATGTTCACTGGATTGTCATGCCGTGGTGACTCGGAAAATGGTTGATCTGGCCACGGCTCTGACCGCATACCGCACACACATACACACCGACGTTGTTGAAACGGGCAGTCGCGCAGCTCGAATACTACTCGATACGTTGGCCGGTAAGATAAAACCTACTCTCCGGTACCAGAGGATACCAATGCTTTTTGGCGATCCGGGAACCGATAAGACTCCCCTGAAACGTTTATTTGACAAGTTCATCGCCTGGGACAAAATCGATGCCGTAGTCGCATGCTCACTATGTCCGTCATTTCCTTATCAAAATGTCCAGCAGCAGGGCTGGACGGCAATAGCTGTAACTGATGATGATGCTGATCTTGCGGAGCATCTGGCTCGGGAGCTTGCCGAAGATCTCTGGCGCACAAGAGACAGCCTGCTTCCCGAATCTATGCTCGCTCCGAAAGAAGCGATTCGCAAAGCCGCTTCGCTGCCGGGATGTCCGGTTGTCGTAACCGACTCGGCCGACAACGTGGGCGGCGGAGCGTCTGGGGACACTACAGCGATCCTCGAAGCGCTTCTGGAGGCGCGGTCTGATATTGATGGTCTGGCGCTACTGCATATCCCGGACCCGGAGGCTGTCTCGATCGTAAAAGCGTCGAATGTTGGAGAAACGGTTTCTCTGGAAATCGGAGGCAAGTGCGACAATCGCTTCGGCCAACCAGTACCGATTACCGGGCAAATCCTTTGTGTAACCCAAGGTCCAATCACAGACGATGGCAAATTCGGCAGCAACCCAACCATTGAGGTGGGCACGATAGTCTGCCTGGGGATTGATAACGTTCGACTTGTATTGACCGAGCGGGTAATCATGGGACCTCAGCCGTCTCTGTTTCGCAGGGTCGGCATTGAGCCGTTTGACGCAAAGATTGTCGTTCTCAAGAGCGGTATCGGCTATAAGGCAACTTACGGCCACATAGCCAAAGCCGTTCTTCACGCCGACTGTCCCGGCCCGGTATCGCGTAATGTCACCAATTTCGATTTCAATCGCGTACCTCGGCCGATATTCCCACTCGATACCAATTTTGATTGGCAGCCAGATTTTTCAGGTAACACCGAACAAACATCTAAATAGAATAAATCCGGAATTCGTGCTTCGGATTTTAACAGAAAAGTTGGATTTTATCGTGCTAACTTGCGATATACTAATAGAATGACCGCTGTTTATCAAAATATTGGTTCGATTGTTTTAATGCTGATGCTGCTTTGCTGCTCGGCTCTTTTCTCAGGGTCTGAGACCGCTTTTTTCAATCTCTCTCCGCGTCAGTTGCAACTGATGCGAAGATCAAAGCACCGACTGCAAACCATTACCGCCAATCTGCTCGAAGTTCCGGGCAAACTGCTAAGTTGTCTTTTGTTCTCAAACATAACGGTAAACGTACTTTACTTTGCCGTAGCCAGTGTACTCACCGTCAAAATAGAGCGGAACTTCACATCTTCTGCCGCGGCGGCCAACGCCTTTGCCGCCTTTTTGTTACTGCTGCTGTTCGGCGAAATAATTCCAAAGTCGATCGCATATTCGAATTCTAAAGCTATCAGCATAATTGCCGCTGTCCCGATACTACTGCTGCTGAGACTGCTGACCCCTATTTTGGCCGCATTTCGCTTTTTGTTTATCGACCCAGGCCTGCGTCTGCTTTTGGGCCCGGCCAAACTGACAAAGGAAATAACAACCGACGAATTCAAACAGCTGATCGAACAGGGCCGAAAAGGCGGCTTCATTACTTCCGATGAAAACAAAATCATTACTGAGATAGTCGAACTTGGCATGCTGAAGGTGCGTGATTCTTTAAGGCCTCGTGTCGACATGATCACATGCCCTGTTACCGAATCAAATCTTGCTATCCGCAAAATAATGAACGAGAACAACCTGACGAAAATACCGGTTTACGCAAAAAATATCGATAACATCGTAGGGATGGTCCATTTACGTCTCCTGTTGCTTAACCCGGATACTTCACCGGACAAACTCGTTGTGCCCGCGCATTTCGTCCCGGAGCAGAAAACGATCGAGTCACTATTGGAATCTTTCCGCACAAGCGGCACCGATACCGCCATTGCCGTCGATGAGTACGGCGGGATCGCAGGCTCGATCAGCTTAGAGGACATCGCGGAAGAATTGCTGGGCCCGATTGACAGTACCGAGAAGATCGAACCTGTCGAACAGTTAGGCACGATGAAATATCGCCTCGCAGGCAACATGGCAATTCACGACTGGGCACAAAACTTCGGCATCGACATTGCCGAAAACAGGATTTCCACTATCGCAGGGCTGGTAATCGTTATCCTCGGTAAAATTCCGAAACCAGGTGACACCGCATCATGGAGAAATTTGAAATTCACCGTTGAAAGTGTTAAAAAACATCGAATCGAAACAATAATATTAACCCTCGAACCGCTGACAAATAATGACCAATAGCTTGATACTAATTATCTTAGCTTGTTTGACGATGTTCATGGCCGCTCTTTTTGCCGGCGCAGAAACCGGTATATATCAGATCAGCAGGATACGATTACGGCTCGGCATCGAAAGAAAAAAACTTTCGTTTATCATTCTCGGTAAAGCTCTGCGAGACAGCCCCGCCCTGCTCATTTCGTTGCTGCTCGGAACTAATCTGGCCCACTATTTAACCACCGGAATAGTGACATATCTCTGCCTGAGAAAATTTCAAAGCGAACATACCGCCGAATTGCTGGCGACTGTAATAACCGTACCGACCCTGTTTATCTTTTGCGAACTGATCCCAAAAAACTTATTCTACTACCGCGCAGATTCTCTTTTGCCTCCGATCTCGCCGGTTATTTACATATTCAACAGACTCGGCAGCTTCTGCGGCATTGTCCCCCTGCTCAAATCCGTCTCGAACCTGTTCGCAAAGCTGGCAGGTTCAACGCAGCACCACAAAACCGCAATACCGCTGGTGCATAAACCGCACATCAGGGCGATACTGCGTGAGAGCCGTGAAGAAGGTTTTCTAAGCACCGTGCAAACCGATATGCTCAATCGCATAGCCGGCATCTCCAACCTTAGCATCCGCTCGGTTATGATACCTGTCGCCAGGGTGCGTAAGGTACCGGTCAACTGTGATAAAACCGCCCTGCTCAGCGAGTTGAAAAAATACCCCTACACAAGACGGCTGGTTTATAACAATAGCATTATAGGCTATATAAATATTTACGATGTTCTTAACGCGAACGAGGATTTTACGACCCTGCAGGATATGGTCAAACCCATCGGGTCACTTACCGCCGGCACAACTGTAACAGACGCCATCAATTTTATGCAGAGCAAAAACCATAAAATAATTCTCGTAACTCACCCCACCCGTGAAAAACCACTCGGCATATTAACAATGAAAGACCTCGTTGAAGAATTGCTCGGAGAACTAACAGAATGGTAAAACCAATTAATATTTTAGTAATCTTAATACTCATCGTTATGTCACTGGCTATCTTCGCAAACAGTATGACCAAGCCGCTCGGACACGATGAGCAGATGTATTGCGCCGGTGCGGCGATGCTCAGCCAGGGAAAAATGATCTACCGCGATTTCTCCTACATCGCCCAACTGCCCTGGCATCCATTGATATGCGCCGGCCTTTACAAAATTTTCAACACAACAAACTATCTGCTAACCACAAGACTATTTTCAGTTTTATGCAACATCACCACACTAATTTGCATCGTTGCCATATACCGCAGACTCTTTACCGATACGCCCAAAGCCGGAGCACTGCTTGCTATCGCCGCCGGGACACTGTATATTTTCAATCCCATCGTCGCTTACGCCAATGGCCACGCATGGAACCACGATTTCATTGTAGCTGCTGTCGCAGTATCTTTCTGGCTGTTCGTTACCACTGATTTCAAACACCGTTCAAGATACTATCGAATCGCCGCCATCGCCGCCCTACTAACGATAGCGACATGGATGCGAATTACCACCGCCCTTATCCAACTGCTCTTTTTCGTATTCATCCTCATAAATTCACCAGGCCAAAGACTGAAAAACGCTTTAACCTTTATAGTCACTACTGCCGTCCTTTCGATTTGGCCTGTCTGGACTTTTTCTTTGGCCCCGCAGGCATTCGCGATCAACCTCTTCCATATCCCCACACTAAACGCTCAATATCTCCATGAGATCGGCATGGCCTACAATAAGCTCGACCTGACGATCTCCATTCTAAAACAACCTGCCAATCTTGTGTTAATAGGTTTGACCGGTTATTTTTACATTGCTGCCACATGGCAGAAAGCAAAGCAAAAACACACAAATTCTATTTTTGCGGTACTGCTGACTATCGCCTTTTGTGTCATCGCATTCCTTCCGCCGACAATGTGGATTCAATACCTTGCGCCCCCTGTCCCATTATTGCTGATCTGTCTGGCGTACCCCTTGAGCCGTCTAAACAAACTCAACACAAAAAACCATTACCCCGCTGCCCTGATCATTTTTGCTATTCTAACCGTTTACATTTCCCCTTATCTAAAGAATATCCCAGCCGTTTTCAAGCCGCAAAGATGGGTCCCGATCCAACTGCACAAAACCGCGATCGACATCGCCGCCAATACCAAAGAGCCTAAACGGATATTGACATTGGCCCCGCTCTTCGCTCTCGAAGGAAATTGCACGATCTACCCCCAGCTTTCCGCAGGCCCATTCGTCTATCGAGTTGCTGACAACCTCAGCAAAGAGCAGCAAAAGATCACAACCACCACAGGAACAAAATCGATACGGAAATTACTACAAGACCAACCGCCGTCCGCGGTTATAGTCGGCACCGAACCATTGGCACTGGAAGCGCCCCTACTGGAAACAACCGTTATCTCAAACCCCGAAAATTGGCGAAAAAAACAATACCCCAACGGCCTAATAGTCTACTTTAGACGTTAGTCATCACAAATCGCTTTTGCCATCTCGTTAATCGTTCTGCGAGGCAGAGCGTTGGCATTATTGACCAGGATCGAGAATATGTAGTCCCCCTTGTCTGTTTTGCAAATGCCCGAAAACGACCTGACATTATTAATATAGCCGGTCTTACCGAGTATCCTGCCCTTGTATTTCGACTCTTTGAAATATTTACCGATCGTCCCATCCACCCCGCCAACCGATAACGAACTCTCAAAAGTTTGCCGGTTCTTACCGTGATAAACATCGAGCAGAACCTTTGTTATCGCATTGGCACTGAGCCTGTTGACTCTGCTCAAACCGCTGCCGTCATCGATCACAAATTCACTCCTATCCACCCCGATCTCAGCCATATACCGCCCAACCGCTTCTCTACCCCCTGCCCAACTGCCGCCGCCTATCGTCTTGAGCATAGCCTCCGCCGCCAACCCGAAACTGTCCTTATTACACCTGGCCAAACAATCCGACATAGGTGTAACGAATTCTGCCAGCTTAACGTATTTCCTTTTTTTCCCCGCTGTGCTTTCTATCAGCTTACCCGTAGTCTCGATTCCTGCCCGATTCAAATTCTCAGCAAGCAGAAACCCAAAAAACGCCGCGGGTCTTTCTATAGCGACCTCGAAAGGCCCTTCCTTCTTTTTACATCTACCCTTAACAACCAACTCGTTAGGCTTACCCGCCTGCCGATAGGCACCAACCCCCCTCTTACCGCTGCTGACCGCTTTGACCTTATTAATTATCCTGACGAAATCGGTTTCAGGCTCGATCGATACAACCACCCTGCCGTTAACATTTTTGGTCACCATATCGATACAGTTGCCGTTATAATTTATCCCGCTGACCTCACATGCAAACCAGCGGTTCAACTGCGCCGCCGGCCAGTTGGCTCCAACACGCTCATCGTCGAACGCCGTACTATCGACCACAATATCGCCGATAGTCTCTACCCCCCGCTCTTTAAGCTTCTCAATTATCCGGGCAAAAACCCAGCCGTTCTCCCGCCCGTATTTGCTGTCGGTCTTCTTATCACCCAAAAGAGGATCACCACTGCCTGTAACTATCAGCTTATCACCGACAAGCCCCGCTTCGGTTTTATATTCATGATCAGCCCCTAAGTACCTAAGCGCAGCAGCCGATGTAACTATTTTCATATTAGAAGCTGGAACCATCGCCTTATTCGCGTTGCGACGATAAACAACTTCACCATCCTCAGCCCTTACAACACAAACCCCGAACTGCACCTTCGCATACGCCTTTTTGCCAATAATCCCGTCGATCCGCGTCGTGATCGATCCAAGCCCAACTTCGCACAAACCAACACAGACAACCAAAACAAATAACAGCTTTTGCAATAAAACCTTTTTCATAAACATACTTTTACTAAAAATCGCCCCCAACTTCAAGCAGCGTTTACTAATCGTTTACTATTCTTTTACTAAACGTTTAATTGAAGTTTTCCAGCCACGTTATACATTGATGGTATTGACACGCATTGATGGATTGCAATGGGTGGAACATAAGACACACATGGAGTGCGCATATCTGTTTCCTTAGAAGCCGCCTTTTGAAAGGAGGTGAAAAACCGCAACAGGCGGAAAATGTACGCGCGATCTGTGAAATGTAGTAGCAGATCAAAAATTTAGTAGTTGTTTAACAATATCTTTGAAAGGATAAGAAAATGTGTAAAAAAATAATTATTTTAACATTAGTTTTAAGCCTCGTAGGTACTGCTTTTGGTGTTGACAAAGCTACCAGCCCCAGTCCTTCCGATGGCGGGTACATCGACCCCGTTACCCCCCAACTTGGATGGACTCCGGGTGACTCAGCTGACATACACGAGTTGTATTACGGCATCGATTACAACGACGTCAACGATGCCAACAATGCCAGTCCGCCGGCAGGTGTAACCTATGATTCTACGATTGTAGCTTACTACTATCTGGATCCGAACTTAGCTTACGAGACCGCCTACTATTGGCGTATCGATGAGAGCGCTGACCCGAACGCCTCAGGCTCGTTTTCCGACCAGACAATTGCCCGTGGCTTCAGTGGTATTGGCGTTGGTGGTGCCAAGCTTTGCGATTTCGATAATGACGGATGGGTCGATGTGGATTGGTACGGCATCTGGAAGAATAATGAGGGTAATTTTACAGAGATAGACACCGGCGGAGGTTATGTTTTTGGCGATTACAATGATGATGGTTATCTTGATTTGTACCATGGCGATGAGATGCTTCTAAATGTCACCGATGGCAACGGTACAAGTTTTGTCGTTGATGTAAATGGTATTCCATCTCCAACAGTATCTCGCGGTTCTACCTGGGGGGACTGGGACAACGATGGAGATATCGATATATATGTGGGCGGCTATGAAAACTGGGCAACAAACACAACTTACCCGGATATGATCATCGACAACAATAATCACGGAGAAAAGTTTGAAAAGATCTGGGAAGAAACTGTCTACCGCGCAAGAGGCGTTACAGCATGCGATTTCGACCAGGATTATGATGTGGATATTTATGTAACCAACTATCGACTCCAGCCTAACCGTCTATGGCTAAATAACGGCTCAGGATCGTTTTCCGATGTCGCCTCGTCTTATGGCGCCCAGGCAGGTTCTGGACATGGCATCGGGTCGGCATGGGGTGATTTCGACAATGATGGTTACTTCGACATTTTCGCCGGCAATTTCTCCCATTCCGGACAGCCCCAATCAAGATTCCTGCAAAATGACGGCCCGCCCAATTATCATTTCGCAGATAAGGGCACATGCGGTGTCTTTTGGCAGGAGTCATACGCTACTCCGGCTGCCGGAGATATTGACAATGACGGTGACCTTGACCTATACTTTACAACCATCTACGCAGGAGATGACCCCGTTTTGTTCCGAAATGACGGCGACTGGACGTTTACTGACGTGACCAGCGATTGGGGCCTCAGCGGATTAGGGGGTAGCTATTGCGCCGCGTTTGCTGACATTGACAATGATGGTTTTCTCGATCTGTTCACAGACGCCAAACTTTTCGTTAACCAAAGTCAGGCTACGTCGGCCAATCATTGTCTAAAAGTCAAACTGATAAGCAACGATCCGAATGTAAACAAATTTGTTGTCGGCGCACAGGTTGTCATCGAAGTACCAGGCCTGGGAAGTCTTACAAGGCAGGTCGAAACCGGCACAGGTGAGTCCAATCAGAACGACATGACAATGCATTTCGGACTGGCAAGTCACTCTCAGCCGGTCGAATTGGAGATATTCTGGCCAGATGGGAATGTTACTTATGTTGATACTCCCGTTAACCGCTTTGTAAAGATTTCACAAAGTGGTATCATTGACTACAATACCATCAGGGATACAAATATGCCCAGCGGTGACTATAAGGGCGATACATGGAACTTTAAAGCCGCGCCGATAGAGGTCAACCAAACCGATGGCTCTACAGACGTTAACGAACAATCAACTACAACCGATACCTATACGGTTGCCCTTGCCATTGCACCAGATGCCAACGTCACCATTACAGTTGACCCCGATACCGACACCGAAGTCAATAACCAGGGCGAAGGTAACACCGTCGATCTTATCTTCACGACCGCAGACTGGAACACACCGCAGACGATCACGGTTAAGGCTATTGATGACGCCTACGCCGAAGAATATCACACCTCGATAATTGCTCACACCGCAGCCAGCACTGATGCCGACTTCAATGAGGTTACCGTCAATCTCACGGCCTATGTCACCGATAATGATACGTTTAGCGGCCTTGCCAACCCCGATGACTTCGAGAAATACGGGACAACAACCGACTGGAATCCAACCGAAGGCAACCAAGGATGGGCCATTATCTCAGATGTTAACGAGGCCCATATCGAGGATACCAATGGTGTCAGCGGCTCTCACTGTCTGCGTTCGATAGCCGATGATACTTCCAATGCGCAGGTAAGATGGTATGGTTCGGCAGCCGCTTCAGGGGTAAAGACGCTTAGATTTGATACCTTGATGGACGAAGGCGATTACACCGAAGGTAATGCACGTGTCTTCCCGTATTTTGGTTCTGCCGGTAACGGCGAGAATTGGCTGGTCTTTGAAGGTGATCTTGGTAGTACCAATAACATGAAAGTAGCAGCTCGAACCTCGGGTTACGATCTCACAGAGGTAACCCTTCCAGGTGAACCATCCGATCCAAACGACTTTTTTGATACATGGTATACGTTTGAGATGGAGTTTGACTATTCCGCTTCGACTGTACGTGCTCGTT